>CANBTO010000440.1 GCA_947372405.1 Verrucomicrobiaceae bacterium | reverse complement strand
GTCATCCGCCCGACTTCGGAAACAATCATCGGCGCCGCCTTCGCGCGCTGGATCGAATCCTACCGCGATCTGCCACTGCTCATCAACCAGTGGGCGAATGTGATGCGTTGGGAAATGCGCCCGCGTTTGTTCCTGCGCACCGCCGAGTTTCTCTGGCAGGAAGGCCACACCGCCCATGAAACGAAGGACGAGGCCATCGTGGAAACCCGCATGATCCACGGGCTTTACGAGGAGTTTCTCCGCGATCACCTCGCCATCCCGGTTATTCCCGGTGAGAAGACGGAAAACGAGCGCTTCCCCGGCGCCGACATGACGCTCACCGTCGAGGCGATGGTGCAGGATTGCAAAGCCATCCAGGCCGGCACCTCGCACTACCTCGGCCAGAATTTTTCCAAGGCGCAGAACATTTCCTTCACCGGTCGCGACGGCACGGTCCAGCACGCCCACACCACCTCATGGGGAGTTTCCACCCGCCTCATCGGCACGCTCATCATGGCTCACTCGGACGATGACGGACTCGTGCTTCCGCCGCGCGTGGCCACCCAGCATATCGTCATCACGCCGATCACGCCAAAAGAAGACAGCCGCGAGGCGGTCATCGCCTCCTGCCAGGCTCTTGCAGAAACGCTGCGTCATCAGACCTATCGGGGCGAAGCGCTGCGCGTCCACGTCGATACCCGTGATCTCAGCGGCGGCGTCAAAAAGTGGGAGTGGATCAAAAAAGGCGTGCCCATTCGCATCGAAATCGGTCCGCGGGACATCGAGACACGCAAGATCTGCGTCCAGCGCCGGGACCAACCGGTTGCCACCAAGGATTTTCCCGTAAAAGAGGACTTCATCCGCCAGGCTGCGGAAATGCTCGATCAGATCCACCAGAGTCTGCTGGCCCGCTCCACCGCATTCCGCGACGCGAACATCGTGACCTGCGATTCACTCGACGCCTTCCACTCACACTGGGGCACCGAAAACCCCGGCTGGCTGCTCACGCATTGGGCAGGCACTCCAGAGCAGGAGGACGAGCTTTCCAAGCAGCACAAGATCACCATCCGCTGCATTCCTCTGGCAGGGGTGACTCTGCCGAAAGCCGCGGTCACCAGGTGTTTTCTAACAGGCCAGGAGACGGCCACCCGCGCCATCTGGGGCCGGAGTTATTGACCTTTCCTGCATTCCATGATTGATTCGTCCAACCCGTACGCACCGCCTGTTATTCCGGCGATTCCGGTGGCGGACGATCTTTCCCACCAGCTTCAGGGGATTCAGTATCCGCTCACTCTCTCCTTCAAGATTCTGGCACTTGCCAGTCAGGTGACCGTCACGGATGCCATTGGCCGTGAGGTTCTTTTCACCAGGCAGAAGTTGTTCAAGTTCCGCGAGCAAGTGGAGCTCTGGACCAACAAGTCGCAGACCACGCGGTTGGCGGAAATCCGAGCCAACAAAGTGATCGACTGGTCCGCCCGGTATTTTTTCACCGATGCTTCCGGCGGTCAGATCGGGAGCGTGGGGCGACGCGGTTGGCGCTCGATCTGGAAGGCTCACTATGAGGCCTTCAATCCAGGTGACGAAATCCCGGACTTCTCGATCCAAGAGGAAAACGCCTGGGTCAAGGTGATGGACGGTCTGTTGGGGGAGATTCCGATCCTTGGCATGTTCACCGGCTACTTTTTCCATCCCAGCTATCTCGCGTCGCGGGCGGACTCCGCCCCCGCCATGCGCCTGACCAAGCAGCCTGCGTTTTGGGAAGGCCGCTTTCAAATCGACAAACTGGCCACCCTGTCACCACGCGAGGAAATGAACCTGCTGCTCTCGTTCCTCATGCTCGTCCTGCTGGAGCGGCGGCGCGGCTGAGTCGGAAACGTGCGTTACAGGGAATTGCGATTCGCTGGCGGACCGCCTCTGGTCGATCCCGGGAGCAGGTATTGTTTGTGTCTGATACTTAGGAAAAATTAAATATATTGGATTGCAAATCATCGGGAATCCTGCTGTGTATCAGTCACATCCTACGATGAGAACACTGCTGCTCACCACCACCCACCTTGCGGCAAGCCTCTTGGTCCCCTTGTCTGCCCAGAATTTTGCGACCCCTCTGAAGCCTGTTTCAGAGGATGGGGACCGCAGCTCTGAGGTTAGCAACGCCCTTCCCATTTCCGGAATTCCGGTGATCGCAAGAGTTGAAGGCAACCCTGCGGAGGATTTCCCGATGCTTGGCAGGCAGGACGGTCAAACTCTTGAACCGCGGGTGTCGGCCAAACGAAGTGCGGATTCCAACGCCGATCTCTCGGTTCTCGAAAAGCCCTCTCCATTCCGCAAACTCGCTGTCGGCGGCAAACAGGATTCCACCGCCATTGCAGCCGGGAGCTTGAAGCAGGATCTGGCCAAAGTTTCCGCCGCCTATCGCGAATCCGGCAAGCCGGACTCGAATTGCCAGGGAATCACGCTTTCGATCGAGCACAGGATCATGCGCGATGCCGCCAATGTTCTGGAAATCGTGGAAGCCGAGGTTCGTGCGAACCCGTCATGCGCCTGCGAAATCGTCAAGACAGCGATCAAGGTCAGCGAGGCGGACAGCGAAAAGGTCGTCTCCATCGTGGAGGCCTCGATCAACGCCGCGCCGGAAACCATGAGAATCGTTTCCCAGTGTGCCATCGCCGCCATGCCGGAATCACTCGCCGGCGTGCAGGCGTTGCTCGCCAAATACGATGCGAACGGCGGAGAAGGGAGATCCGCGAAAAGCTCGAAGGACACTAAAGATGCCAAATCATCCACTCCTGGACAGGTCGCCGCAATGCCCAATCCGTTGGATTTTCCTGGAGGCGGCCCGGTCGGCCCCACGCCCGGCGGTCCTGGAGGACAGCCGCTGATTCCAAACATGCCGCCGATCATTATCACGCCGCCCACAGTGACTCGTGTGGATCCGTGAACTCGGCACTTTGGTTGCCGCTGGTGTCTTCCTGTCAACCAACTTCGCCTCCGGCAGGCGATGCCAGTCGTTCTTGGCTTAATGTTGCCGCAGCGATTTGAGCCAACTTTCGGTTGCGGAGGAATACTTCGGAATCCGCATCAGTGAGATGGCGGAGTCGATCGCCTCCCGACGTTCCTGTTCAGGGAGGCTTCGGATATTCTTTCTGGCGAGTTCACCGAGCGTTTGGTCCCTCATTGTGCCACGACTCTCCGGGCCGAAGAGATGGGGATGGGCAGCAACGAAAAACGCCCACATGCGACCTAGCGTGGCCGGATCGCTTTCCGACCAGAGCGCGGTGACTTCACGGGCGATATGATAGCGCTGGCCGACGGGTGTTTTGAATTTGCCACCGGAGTAATCGGCACCGTCACCGTCCGGTTCGGCAGGACTATCAGAAGCGAATCCGGCAATCTCGGCCGCGAGACCGCGGAGATCATGGTCGAGCGCGCAGAGGAACACGTCGTTCATCATGCCCGGGCTCTTTGTGAAACGTTGGCGGAGATAGTCAGCGAGGATTTTCTGTCGGTCCGGACGGTCATGGGCCATCTTGAGAATCGCCGCGAATCCGTCCTCGAACGCATCGCTGGCGATGGCGGGGGTGGTGGTGATGAGCGCGAGATGATCGGGTGTGCCGGAGAGTGCGGTCAGCGCACGGACCGCTGAATCCAGCGTGTTCATGCCGTATTCGCCCTGCTGGGGATTGCGGATCTCCTTTTCTAACAGAACGACGAGTTTCGCACGCATCTCCTGTGGCAACTCCACCTCGGCCAACCGGGCCATGGCCTCGCCGCGCCGGATGTAGTTCTGTTTCCTGTCGCCGACGAGGGCCATCAATACGGGCAGATCCTTTGTGAGGGCGGCTGCATCGTGTTCCTGATGGAAAGCGGCGATTTCGATAATGAGATCGCGATGTTCGTCCGGTGTGATATCCACGATGATCCGTTTGGCTGCGGCCTGATTCCCGGCGGCCAGGGTTTGGAAAATGGACCGGCGGTTTTCCCCATCCGCACCCCGGAACTGCGAGGCGACGACGCTCGACCATGCATCAGGATCGATGCGGTGGAGCTGACCGAGCGCCCAGATGGAATCGGGTGCCTTGTCGGCCGCCGCGTTCATCAGTTCGGCGGTGTTTCCTGCGAGGCGCAGCCGCGCGATGGTGGCTGTTAGGGCCCCCCTGAGGATGGCGGCCGGAACAAACTCGCGCTTGTCCTTGAGCGCCGAGTAGCGGGCATACGCTTTCTTGTGTTCCGGGGTTTCGTCTTGAGTCAACAGGTCGCCAGGCGGTTCGTTTTGGAAGCGTTTTTCGAGTGCGGTGAACTCCGTGTCCTCCTCGCTCTCGGCTGGTAGGGAAGCCAGCAGTTCCTGCAGGGCGGGCAGCAGCTCGGTGAGGGCTTCGTCTCCGGCCGCTTGGACGAGTTCCGCGAGCGCGGTGGCGGGGATTTGATCCCTCCGGTGCTGGTCGAGGATCGCGGCGAAGGTTTCTGTTAGCTGCCGCCGGGCATCCGCATCGACGCGCGGTTCGAGGCGTTGCTCGGTGGAAGTGGCGAGGTTCTGGCGGTCGATTTCCGGAGCGACTTTCCAACGATCGCCGAGCTGTTGCGGCACGCCTGTGGACATCAGGAGTTCGGCGAGATTGGCGAAGGTTTCACGGGTGTATTCCGCGTTCCATTGGGCGGAGATGGAGGAAACCGCCCAGATGGTCTCGGAGGCCAGTTCGCGCGGTGGCTGGTGATCGGGATGCATCACGGTTTTGGCATGACCATCTGCGGTGCAGCCTGAGGAACCGTAGTTTTCATCCTTTCGATTCGAGTAACTTCGGACGCGGTCGAGCCAGAAAACGGTGTCCGCAATGAAACGCGCCTCCTTTTCCGTGAGCCGGATGTCGCGCACCGAATGGGCGGTTTGGTCGGCCCATGGATTGCGTCCCACCGCGCCGATGGAGTTGTATTCGAAAACCCTCAGGACCGGATCGGGCACACCGAAACGCAGGGCGAACAGATGGGAGCTAAAGCTGTAACAACCGGAGGACCCCCAATCGTGGATC
>CANBTO010000439.1 GCA_947372405.1 Verrucomicrobiaceae bacterium | reverse complement strand
CTGATGATTTCTCGCCCGGACCATTACCTGCCGCGCTTCATTGCGGCTGGCGCGGATCTCATCAGTGTCCATGTCGAGGCCGAGCACGACGTTGCGGAAACCCTGCGCCGCATCCGGGAGGCCGGTTGCCAAGCGGGTCTCGCGCTCAACCCAGCCACGCCCTTGAGCGCGGTGGAGCCGTTTCTCGATCAAATTGACCTGCTGCTCTGCATGACGGTCGTTCCCGGCTTCGGCGGGCAGGCCTTCATGCCCGAAGTGCTGGATAAAATCACCGCCGCCATGCAGATTCGAGAGACAAAAAACCTCTCTTATCACATTGAAGTAGATGGTGGCATAGATGCCCACACCGCCGCGAGTTGCTACTTCGCCGGGGCCAATGTGATGGTCGCCGGCTCTTCCACTTTTCGGGCCCCTGACATGAGCGCCGCCATCACCGCCATCCGCAACGCATGAAATCCCCCTACCTGCTCCCCGCCCTCACCGCCTTGCTCGGCTTTTCCATCGCCTGGATCGCCAAGCCCACTGCCGATCCGGTCCCGCCCGCAGCCCAAAACGCCGACCCGTCTCCAAATCGCTCCGCCCATCCCGACACCAGCAGCCACCCGCCGAGACCCGAAAAACCCCGCGCCCACGAATCCAAACCCGGCAATTTCCCCCTTGCCGATCTCGCCGACCGTGGCCCCAAATCCCGCGACGAGGCAAGAATGCTCCGGCTCACGGAAGCGCTCGGCCTGACCATCGACCAGCAGGGTGCCATCCTGAAACTCATCGCAGACGTCCAAGCCACCGCTAGCGACAAAGTGCCAGCCATCACCGACCTCGCCACCCGAGGCACCGCCATCCAGGACGGCCTCGCCAAGGTGCTCTCGCCAGAACAACTCACAAAATTCCAGGAAATCCGCGACCGTGAGCGCGACAACCGCATCGAACTCCGCTCCCAGCGCTTCCTCACCCAAGCCATCGACGACATCGACCTCACCGCCGCCCAGCGCGACGAGTTGCTCAAGCGCCTCCGCCAGAAAGCCAAGGCCGACCTGCAGTCCATCCCCGCCGCTGCCACCCTCCTCCTTGACAAGTCCATGCTCCCAACCGGCAACCGTGAGCTCTCCGCAGACGGAGTCCTCCTGCTCGCACAAATCAGCGGGGAACACGCCCCCCTTGACCCCATGGCCGCCCACCAGCAAGTCCTCGACCACCAGCGTCAAGAGTTGGAGGAAATTCTCAAATGTTTCGACGGCGTGCTCACCCCCGGCCAGATGGGCCAATACCAAGCCGCCATCGCCGAACAACGAAAAATTCTGGACAGCCTCCCCCAAGCCACCGTGCGCGACTCCGGACCCTAGCCTCACCGTCCACCCCATCCCCCCATGCCCATCATCGACCATCTCTTCTCATTCGGCATCCTCCGCAAGGCGATCTGGAAATTTTGGTATCCATTTCTAACCAAGCGGCTCCACGGCGAGGCCGTGGTTTTTCTCAATTACGCCTTTGAAACCGAGCCGCCGATGGGGATTCCACTTCGCCCAGAGGACGAGCCGAACCGCGCCTGCATCCAGCTCTATCACCACGTCGCCTCGCAAGTGAATTTGCAACGGTTAGAAGTTCTGGAAGTCGGTTGTGGTCATGGCGGCGGCGCATCTTATATCGCCCGCACCTTCAAGCCCGCGCGATACGTCGGCCTCGATCTCAACCCCGCTGGGATCGCCTTTTGCCAGAAAAACCATGAGATCAACGGTCTGGAATTCATCCAAGGCGACGCCGGGAAACTACCCTTCCCGGACGCGTCGTTCGATGCAGTGGTCAACGTCGAGACCTCGCATTGTTATCCCGACTTCCCACGCTTTCTATCCGAAGTCGCACGCGTGCTACGGCCCGGCGGCGTCCTCCTTTATGCGGATTTCCGCTTCAGCGAAAGCTTCACTGCTTGGGAAAACGCGCTTGAAAATGCCCCTCTCAGACTCATGCAATCCGCAGAAATCAGCGCCGAAGTCCTGCGCGGCATGGACCGCAATTCCGCCTATTCTCAGGAATTGCTCGACCGGAAATTGCCCGGATTCATGACCAAGCTCGGGCGCGACTTCGCCGGCGTGACTGGTTCCCGAGTCCATGCAGCACTCCAGAACGGCGAAGTTTCCTACCGCTCCTACTGCTTCCGGAAGCCCTTCTATCCTGACCCGCAGAATCCCCCCAAATAGCTGGAGTGTCCCCGCTCCAGACCGTGACCGGAGCATCTTACTACGATGTCAGCCTACTATATCATCTGACGTTTAAATGAAAGCAAAATTAGCGTTAATAGGCTTCATCAGTATTACCCAATCACTTCTTGCAGGCTGGGTCGTCGAGACATCCGGCGAGGCAACTGGCCGGATCAAGTTCGTTCCCACATCCGATCAGAGCCAGCTCAAACACTCGACAGAAATCGGTGTGGAAAGCGTGTCCTTCGACGAGGCTCTCAAGAAATTGTCCGACGCAGGTCTTATCCAAAAACTCAGCATTACTTCGGCGTGGACACTCTTGTCAGAGGACTCTTTTCAGGACGAGATATTCGCTGTCCTGGAGCGTAAAGCGCCAGATAGATTGAAAGAAGCCCTGAAGTCTTCGGGAAATATGCATAACCCCAAAGTGGAAGCCTTGTATGGTGATTTCGTAAAGGCTCTTTTATCGACACCGACCATCACCAAGCTTAACGCCTCACTAGCGCCGTATCATTTCAAAGTCTCAGATGCCGTCTCAGATTTGGACATAGAGGAATTCACTCTCGAAAAAGTGCCCAAAGATTCAAAGCGTCGATTCCATGGCGCGCTTCGCCTCACAATAGCCAAATCTTCTTAATGTGCGCAATAGCGAACGGCTGCGCATTTCACGGTGGCTGACCGTGACGAAGAATAGTCACGAGCTGACACTTGGGGGTGCGCATCACCCGCTTGCCTTGGAAGATGCCCAGAAGGAACTGCGAAAGCTCTACACGAAATCGCAAGCCAAACTCCCAAGATAGTATCACTGATGGCCTGTCCCGCTCTTATTACGTCGAAATCAAAAGAATGACCCGGACAGCCCGTTCACCAAGTTCTCGAAAAGTAATAAATAAAGCCATTTGAATAGGAAACTCGTATAAATGCTCGCGACCAATAACTATTGCTGCTATTTTACTCATTTTCATTCATTTTCGGATAGGAGCTGTTTCAGTTCGATTCCCCTAGTTGACAGATTTCTGTCCCCTGGGCCAGTGGAAATCAAGCGGCTGGGCAATGGGAATCCGCCATAACGCCGCATACACCAACCGCTTGTGGACGCAGTTGCTTTACGGGAAGAGTTTTGATGGATTTTGCGGGCTTTTCATTGGCGGTTCTTTGGCATCTCGCTTCGCGGGCGAAATGAATTTGCCTAGGGGCCAGCCAGTTAGGGCTTCGCCATTCCAATCTTATCTGCTAGTGCAGATACTGGATTCGTGGTCCGTAGAGTCCGTGAAGAGATGCTCAATTATTCGCGCTTGAGAAATTCTAGCAGGCTTTCTGCGGCTTTTTTCGAGATGCCGGGGAGGGTGGCGATTTCCTCGGCGGTGACTTTTTTCAAGCGGGCGACGCTGCCAAATATTTCGAGCAGTTGCCGTTTGCGGTTCGCGGACATGCCGGGGCACCCGTCTAACAAGCTCTCCTTCATCCGGCGGCGGTAGAGCAGCGCGTTGTAGCCGTTGGCGAAGCGGTGGGCCTCGTCGCGGATGCGCTGAAGGAGCTTGAGGGCGCCGCGGTCGTGGGGGATGCGGATGGATTCGCCGCGACCGGGGATGAAGATTTCCTCATGCTGCTTGGCGAGGCCGATGACGGGCAGTTCGTGGAGGCCTAGAGCATTGAGTTCTCTAACGGCCATGCCGAGCTGGCCTTTTCCGCCATCGACGATGACCAGATTCGGGAGGACGATTTTCGCCAGCCCGGTGCGGGCGAGGCGGCGCTGGGCATCGACGACGGATTCTTGGGAGGATTCGTCCGGCGGTGCGGTGGCGGCATTTTCCAGCAAAATCCGTGAGTAACGGCGGCGGATGACCTCGGCCATGGAGGCGAAATCGTCTTGTCCCTCGACAGTGCGGATGCGGTAGCGGCGGTAGTTCTGGTTGTCTGGCCTGCCATCGGTGAAGCGGACCATGGAGGCGACGATGTGGTTGGAGGAGACGTTGGAGATGTCGAAACATTCCATGACGCGCGGCGGGCCGGTGAGGTGGAGCAGTTCACCGAGTTCGGCGAGATCTTCGGTGGGCTTTACGGTGGATAGCACCCCACGGCCACGGCTGAACTGGCGGGTGGGGGTGAGGGTTTTTTCGAGATTCTGGAGGATGTCGCGGAGGCTAGCGGCTTGCTCGAAATCGAGGTTTTCGGCGGCGGCGGTCATTTCCGCACGGAGGGTGTCGAAGCGCTCGCGTTTGCCCTTACCCTCTAGGATGCGACAGGCTTCGGCTATATTTTCCAGATAAGCTGCGTGGTCTATGCGGCCGATGCAGGGGGCGGAGCAGTTGCGGATGATGTCGGCGTTGCAGTGGCGGTAGTCGTTTTCCCCAGGAACGCGCGGGCGGCAGACGCGCAGACCGAGGCTGCGGTTCAGCCACTCCAAGGTGCCGTGGAGGGCGTTAGAATGTGGAAACGGGCCGAAGTGGCGGGAGCCGTCGTCCTTTCTCATACGAGTGGTGACGAAGCGTGGCCACGGGTCCGAGAGCTGGATTCTCACCAGGAGGAAGCGTTTGTCATCGCGGAGGGCGATATTGGAGCGCGGGCGGTAGTCCTTGATGAGCTTGATTTCCAGCAGCAGGGATTCCTCTTCGTTGCGCACAGTGTGGAACTCGAAGTCATGGATTGAATCCATGAGGGCGCGGGTTTTTACATTGGCCCGCATTTTCTGGGAGGCCATGAAGTAGGAGGAAACGCGGCGTTTCAAGTCGCGGGCCTTGCCGACGTAGATGATCGAGCCGAGACGATCCTTCATTAGGTAAACTCCGGGTTCATGGGGTAGCTCGCGGAGCTTG
>CANBTO010000438.1 GCA_947372405.1 Verrucomicrobiaceae bacterium | reverse complement strand
CCCGCCCGTATGTTTCGCCGACCGGGCCGAAATGGAATCGAAAACCGGACCGGAGCACGCCATGTCCGGACTTCGTGCCGCAGGCCGCATTCACACCGCTTGATTGCCTGCGCCGATTCGATACGGTGACCCGCGTGACGCGCCACAAGACCACTCATCCCCGCCCGAGCGGCCACGTGCTCGTGCCTTCCGCGGCGATCGGCGGACTGGCCGTCATCCTGGTGGCCGGGCTGGACGCGCTCGGGTTTCTGGACCGCACCAACGAAAGGATCGCGCAATGGGTTTCACGAAACGGAGCGGAGACATTCCCGAAGCAATTGCCCGAGTGGGCGCTTTGGCTCGGTACCGTCCTGTTCGCCTTCGGGCTTGCCATCGCCATCCTTTCCACACCCGGCCTCTGGCGGCGGGGCATCCTGTGGATCACCTCGATGGCGCTGGTCGCGGCCTGGGCTCCGGTCCTCGGTATCGCCGCCCATGCCCCGGAAATCAGCGGCACTTGGATCGCAGCGTTCTGGTCCGGCTTCTGTGCCATGGTTTACACCGCCAATCACCGCATGGCCTGCGACGAATCCCCGGCCCCTCCCCATGACCCGAGCTGACTTCCCGGAACCCGTCAAAGCCCTGATCGGCGAACTCAAACGCCTGCCCGGCATCGGCCCGCGCAGCGCGGAACGCATCGCCGTCTGGCTCCTGCAAAGCCCGAAGGCGGACCCTTCCGCCTTGGCCGGAGTGCCGCAAACCGCGCGGGAAACCGTGCGCGCCTGCCCGGTCTGCGGATTCTTCGCGACCGATGCCGGCTGCGGCATTTGCGATGATCCCAGCCGCGACGATCGCATGCTCTGCGTCGTCGAGCAGGCCACCGACATCCTCCCCTTGGAAAGATCCGGCTCGTTCCGCGGCCGCTACCACTGCCTCGGCGGCAAGCTCTCGCCGCTCGACCGGATCTCACCCGAGGACCTGCGCATTCCCTCGTTGCTCCGGCGCATCGAATCCGCCCCTGCGGAAATCGAAATCGTGCTCGCCCTCGGCTCCGACGTCGAAGGCGAGGCCACCGCGAATTATCTGGCCGAAATCCTGCGCGGCGCGAACCGCCGGCTCACCCGCATCGCCCAAGGCCTGCCTGCGGGCGGTGGACTCGAACACGCGGACGAACTCACGCTCATGCGCGCCATGCAGGGACGCCGCGAGATGTGAGCGCGGGTTTTCACGCCCGCGGATGCGCGTCGTCGTAGGCTTTCTTCAGCCGCTCGGTGGTGACGTGGGTATAGATCTGTGTGGTGGAGAGCGAGGCGTGGCCTAACAACGACTGTACGCTGCGCAAGTCCGCCCCGGCGTCCAGCAGGTGGGTGGCGAAGCTGTGCCGCAGCTTGTGCGGGCTGATGGAGAACGGTATGCCGCTGTGCTTCAGGTATTTCTTCAGCAGTTGATCCACCGCCTGCTGCGTGATGCGCGTGCGGCGCTTGCTCAGGAACAGGGGCCCCGACGTCACCGCCGCCTCCTGCCGGTAGCGCTGCACCGCGCTCACCGCCGGCCCGCCGATCGGCACGATGCGCTCCTTCGAGCCCTTGCCGGTGACCCGCAGGGTTTCCCCGATGAAATCCACGTCCCGCACGTCCAGCGAGAGCAGCTCGGATATCCGCAGCCCGCAGGAGTAGAACAGCTCGAGGATGGCAGCATCCCGCAGCGGCAGCCACGGCGGGGATTTGCCGTCCACCGTCAGCTTCAGCGGCAGGCCTAACAACTCGTCGATCTGCGCGACGGTGAGCACCACCGGCAGGCCGCGTTCGGGTTTCGGCAGGCGCACTTCCGCCACCGGGCTGCGGCCGAGACCGCAGCGCAGCACAAGGAATTTGTAAAACGAACGCAGCGCCGCGAAGCGCAGCCGGATGGTCGCGCGCTTGAAGCCCTGCTTCATCAGGAAGAACAGATAGTCGCGAAAATCATCCGCTGTGGCATCCTTCCAGGTGGTGAAACCGTCCGCCCGCCACTCCCTGTAAACCGCCAGCGCGTCCCGATAGTTCGCCAACGTCCGCGGAGAGGCGCTTTTCTCGGTGGCCATGAAATCCAAAAACGCCGTTTCGTCAGCATGCATCATCTGTGCGCAGCGTAAGCCCCATCCATTCCGATACCAAGGCAAATGCCGCATTGCTTCATCGCGAGGATCCGCCACAGTCTTTATATACCGCGCCATGATCTTCCGCTCCATCCTCAGGGCCTTTCCCGCCGCATCCGTGCTGTCGGCCATGCGCTCGAAGTCGGCTCCGGTGCCGCAACCGGCGTTCACACGGGCCGGTTTCTCCATCTGTGTGCATAGCTGGTCGCTGCGTGACTTCACCTTGTTCGAGGCAATCGAGCTGACCTCGGCCACTGGCGCGGGTGGTATTGAAATCCATCCGGGCCAGAAAATCGGTGGCGGCCATGGCGGACTCGTCGTCCAACCGGACCTGCCTGACGATGTGATCCGGCACCTCAACGACCACCTCCACAATAACCACATCGCCGCCCTCAACTTCGGCGTCGTCGAAATCCCTAACAACGAAGCCGCGGCCCGCGTGATCTTCGAATTCGCCCGGAAACTCGGCCTTTACGGCATCACCACCGAGTCGCTCGACGCCATCGACATTCTCGAAAAACTATCCGTTGAACATGACATCAAGGTCTGCTTCCACAACCATCCCAAGCCCACCGCGCTGTGGCACCCGGACACGATCTGGCGAGCGATCGAAGGCCGCCATGAAAACCTTGGCTACTGCGCGGATATAGGCCACTGGGTTTCCTCCAGCCTTGATCCGTTAGAGATCGTGCGCCGGATCGCGCCGCGTGTCCGTTCGTTCCACATGAAGGACCGCGAGCTTGCGGACGAATGGTCGCACGACCGGCCCTTCGGCACCGGCGTCATTAATATACCCGCCATCCTCGAAGAGGTCCGCAAGCACGGTTTCCTCGGCAACGTCTCCATCGAATACGAGCATAACCGCGAGAACAACCTCGTCGAAATCGCCCAGTGCGTCGGCTACCTGCGCGCCTGTGCGGACATGGCGGCATCGTTTCACCCGGATCATCAGGGAAAGACGCGTCTCGTTCCGGACGTTTGATAGGCAATGATCACGAAAGCCCTGTTCGCATTCATTTCCACCACCGCGCTGGTTTCCGCAGCCGGAGCGCCCGCCGGCGACAACATCCTGTGGTATGACAAGCCTGCGGCAAAATGGGAGGAGGCGCTTCCGATCGGTAACGGTCAACTTGGTGCGATGATCTTTGGCGGCACCGACAAGGAGCGCATCCAGTTCAACGAAAGCACCGTCTGGACCGGCAAGCCTCATTCCTACGCCCACACCGGGGCAGTGAAGTTCCTGCCGGAGATCCGCAATCTGCTCTTCGCCGGAAAGCAGAAGGATGCGGAGAACCTCGCAGGCAAGGAGTTCATGAGCGAGCCGCTCCACCAGACGGCCTATCAGCCGTGCGGTGATCTTCTGATAGAAACGCCCGGCCTCAAAGCGGAGAACTTCCGCCGCTGGCTGGATCTCGACTCCGCCACCGCCACCACCGAGTGGACGGCCGATGGCACCAGCTTCCGCCGTGAGTCGTTCGCCTCGCATCCGGCGAACCTGATCGTCATCCGCATCTCCGCGGACCAACCCGGCAAGACCACCGCCACCATCAAGCTCGGTTGCAAACACAAGAACCCGTCCATCACCGTCGAGAAACCCGCCACCCTCGTCCTCAAAGGCAAGGTCCAGGCGGATGGCGTCGCCTTCGAGGCCCGCGCCGTCGTCACCCACAAGGGCGGCACGCTGAAGGAAACCGCGGACTCCATCGAAATCACCGGCGCGGACTCCATCGAGATCCGCCTCGCCGCCGCCACCAACGTCGAGTCATGGCAAAGCCTCGCCGCCGATCCCGCCAAACGTGTTCAGGAAACTCTAACAAAATCCGCAGGCAAGGATATCGGCAGGCTGTTGGAAGAACACCTCGCCGACCACCGCGCCTTGTTCCGCCGCGTGTCGCTCGATCTCGGTCGCACTCCGTCCGCGGATCTAACCACCGACGCCCGTATCGCCGCGTTCAAGGATGGCAAGGACCCGCAACTCGCCGCGCTGCTGTTTCAATACGGCCGCTACCTGCTCATCGCATGCTCCCGCCAAGGCGGCCAGCCCGCCAACCTCCAGGGCATCTGGAACGATTCCATGACTCCACCATGGGATTCCAAATACACCTGCAACATCAACACCGAGATGAACTACTGGCCTGCGGAGACCGCCAACCTCTCCGAGTGCCACCTGCCGCTCGTCAAGGCCCTGCACGAACTCCGCGAATCCGGCAGCATCACCGCCAGGGAACAATACGGCGCGCGTGGTTGGGCACTCCATCACAACTTCGACCTCTGGCGCGGCACCGCACCCATCAACGCCTCAAACCACGGCATCTGGATCTCCGGCGGACCATGGCTCAGCCTCCACCTCTGGGAGCACTACCTCTTCACCGGCGACAAGGAGTTCCTCCGCGAATCATGGCCGGTGTTGCGGGACTGCGCGCTGTTTTTCACCGACTACCTCGTCGAGGATCCGGAAACCAAAGCCCTCATCTCCGGCCCGTCTAACAGCCCCGAGCAGGGCGGCCTCGTGATGGGCCCGTCGATGGACCACGAAATCATCCGCGACCTCTTCAAGTCATGCAGCCAGGCCGCGCGCATCCTCGGCACCGATCAGGAACTCGCCGCGAAACTCGACACCATGCGCCCGCGCATCGCCCCCAGCAAGATCGGCCAGTACGGCCAGCTCCAGGAGTGGATGCAGGACAAGGACAATCCGAAAAACGACCACCGTCATGTCTCGCATCTGTGGGCCGTCTTCCCGGGTACCGACATCACCTGGCGTCAGCCGGATCTTTTCAAGGCAGCCCGCCAGTCGCTCATCTTCCGCGGCGATGCCGCCACCGGCTGGTCGATGGGGTGGAAGACCAACCTCTGGGCGCGTTTCCTCGATGGCGACCACGCCTTCCTCATCCTCGGCAACCTGCTG
>CANBTO010000437.1 GCA_947372405.1 Verrucomicrobiaceae bacterium | reverse complement strand
TTGCCACCGGGCTGGTCCCGGCCAAGGCCATGGGGGCTACGAGGCCACGCCCACTGCCAGCAAATCGCTCGTGGGGTGAATTTCGCTGAAAAAGCCCATGCGGGAACGGAGGGTGGAAGGGGCGATTCGTTGTTCATTCAAGAGCGAACGCATGTTAGCCTAGAAAGAAAAATAGAACCGCAGATGGACTCAGATTCACGAAGATGATCAAAGAGTTGTGTTGATCGGGTCGCTCACCCAAAGGGTTGACGTCCAATTTCCCTCAAGCCTCTTAACATCAATGTCCATCTGCGTTAATTTGCGGTTCATTTTCCTCTTTAGGGTTAGTTCGGATCCTTTCTGCCGACCCTTTCGATACTCCGCATTCTCACGTCTGCGCCTGCGTGGCGTAGGCGCGCTGGTAACAGCGCGAAAAGCGGCTGTGCGGCGGAAGAAATGCCGGGAAGGGGAGCAGGTGGAGAGACGATGTGAATGCGATTACTCTGACCCCATTCATCGGAAGGAACTTTTGCAATGGATCCAAACGCCATTTCACATTCGCGGAGTTTACAGGATTTGTTGGACCTTATCACCCCGGAAACCTCAAGAAATGCTTAAGAAATGGCTTGCCATCACCCGGACACATCATTAATAGCTCATAAAATGCTCAATTTATCACCAGAACTGCGGTCAATGGTCAGCGGTGCGACTGGTTGCGTGCCGCTTGCGAGTCTGAAGGTCGAATTGTTTTCCAAGTGCGGAACTGAGGGGTATTCCGCCAGCGGCAAAACCTTTTCGTGTGGTGGGAAAGCCTCCTCACGTCACGACCAAACCTCGTCGCGCCATTTTCACCCTTCGCAGCGCCTAAATCCTGCATTTCCAATCTGAAATCCGAAATTTCAAAAACATGAACACGAAATACACCCTCGCCCCCTGCGCGGCCCTGTGCCTCGCCGTCCTGCCAGCATCCGCAGACACCTTCGATAGCTTCACCTACAAGGACAATGGCACTTCCATCACCATCACCAGTTTTCCCAATGTTTATACCTCCGTATCTATCCCGGATACGATCGCTGGTAAACCCGTCACTGCCATTGGCGACAACGCCTTTGCATCTTGCCAACACGTGAATGGAATTTACATTCCCAACAGCGTCAAAACCATCGGAAGTCGTGCTTTTCAGGATTGCATCGCATTGGAAGGCATATCAATTCCGGACAGCGTCACCAAGATTGGGGATTACGCTTTCATGGGCTGCGGCAATATCGGAGGGATAAATGTCGATCCAAAAAACCACTCCTACGCAAGTGATGAACATGGGGCTTTGTTCGACCATTCAAAGTCAAGGCTCATCTTTTATCCCCCGGGTAGAGTCGGAAGCTACACGATTCCCAGTAGCGTAACAAGCATCGATGCCACTGCATTTGAAGGAAGCTCTGGTCTGACGGGAGGATTGACGATTCCAAACGGTGTCACCAGCATCGGTCACGATACTTTTAGCGGATGCCACCAACTGAAGCGCGTGACGATTCCAAACAGCGTCACCTACATAGGAAACTCTGCGTTTTACTTTTGCGGGGGCCTCACCGAAATGAAGATTCCAAACAGCGTCACCTACATCGGGGACCATGCGTTTTATTATTGCGAGCAATTGAAGAGCATGGCCATTCCAAATAGCGTCACCCACATCGGAAACTCCGCGTTTGAATATTGCACGGGCCTTGCCACGATTGCCATTTCCAACAGCATCACCAGTATCGAAACCTATACTTTTGCTGAATGCTATAGCCTAATTAGCGTAACTATTCCCAATAGCGTCACAAGCATCGGGAGCTATGCATTTTTCTTTTGCAATAACTTGCCGAGCGTGACGATCCCAAAAAACGTCACCTACATCGGGAGTCGTGCGTTTTGGTATTGCTACGATCTAACTGCTGCCAGATTCTTAGGAGACGCACCAAGCACGGGCAAAGAAGCCTTTTCAGTTCCTAATCTTTATTTCCAAATCTATTGCATCAAGGGCAAGAAGGGATTTTCCGAGCCAATATGGCGTGGTTATCCATGCGTGAGTCTGCCAGGCACCCCTGACATTGATGTCCAGCAACCAATCGGCTCTAGCTTGGTGAGCGGTTCATCCAAAAAAAGCTTTGGTACGCTGGCTGTTGGTCAGTTGGGCGCAGCCAGAAATTTCACGATCAAAAACACCGGCATGAGCACGCTCACGGGCCTCACAGTCGGCGCTGATGGCGCCAATGCAGGCGATTTCCAAATCATGCCCCCTCTCAGCAGCTCACTTAAACCCGGGGCCAGCACTCTATTCAAAGTCTCATTCCAACCTGCGGCCAACGGCACCCGAACCGCTGAAATCCATATTTCGAGCAATGATGTGGATGAGAACCCCTTCGACATCAAGCTTGCTGGAGAAGGAGCTACTCCCTGATGGATTTCCGACAACACGACTCGCCATAAATTGGTTATGACAGATGTCAAAGGCATCACAGTTCACACATTTTTGAGGGCCGGGGATTCTATTGAGACACGAAAAATAAAGAGCTAGCGGAGCTTCCGCGTGTATGGTTCCTACATAGCTTTTCAATGCAATTGATCAGTAAATGGGGTCAGTAAATGGGGTCAGAGCAGTCGGATTCACATTGTGTTTCGCCTGGCGGATGCAATCCGCCTTGCCAAGCTCAACTACACCCTTGGCTTGTCCCACACTGCGTGCAAACCCCGCAAGCTCCGGCTCTGATCACTTTGTCCGATCCGCAGTTGGAGCAGGTGATGCCCATGTAGGCGGTGCCGATGGCGGTCTTGACTCTATCCGGTTTCGGCAGGCGTTCGATGGCGGGGTCTTCGTTGGGGCTGAGGTCGCTGACGGGGCGGTTGACGGCTTGTTTTTCCATCTCCGCGATCTCGGGCATGGCGAGTTCGGCCTGGTGGCTGTCGGGCGAGGTGGCTTCCTTGTAGCCTTTGATGAACTCGCAGCCGAGCCAGCGGAAGACGTAGTCGGTGATGGAAAAGGCGGTGCGGATGTTGGGATTGCGGGTGTAGCCGCTGGGCTCGAAACGCTGATAGGCGAACTTGTTGACGAGTTGCTCCAACGGCACGCCGTATTGCAGCGACATCGAGGTGAGGGTGGCGACGGTGTCCATGAGGCCGCCGATGGTGCTGCCTTCCTTGGACATCTGGACGAAGACTTCGCCGGGCTGGCCGTCGTCATAAAGTCCGGCGGTGATGTAGCCTTCGTGTCCGGCGATCTCGAACTTGTGGGTGAGGGACATGCGGGTGTCCGGCATGTTGCGGCGCGTGCGGGTGGCGGAGTGTTTGCGCAGGTCCTCGTTCTCGCGGATGAGCGCGGCGATGCGTTCGGCGAGGTCCTCCGCGCCGGGGGTGGTGGCGTCGAGCTCGCCGCCCATGCCGACGGTCTTCCTGGTGTTGAGCGGAGCGGAGCGTTTCGATCCGTCCCGATAGATGGCGACGGCTTTCAAGCCGAGCTCCCATGCCTCGATGTAGGTCTGCATGATGTCCTCGACGCTGGCGTCCTGCGGCAGGTTGACGGTCTTGGAGATCGCACCTGATAGAAACGGCTGGGCGGCGGCCATCATTTTCAGGTGGCCGCGGTAATGCAGGCTGCGGGTGCCGAGGTGGGCCTTGAAGGCGCAGTCGAAAACGAGCAGATGCTCGGGTTTCAGTCCGCTTTGCTCGGTCTTGCCGGTGTCCGGATCGGTGACGTCCTCGATGGTATCGTATTTCTCGATGTGGATGAGGATGGCGGCGATTTCATCCGACGAATAGCCGAGGCGTTTGAGCGCGGGCGGCACGGTGCGGTTGACGATCTTCAACATGCCGCCGCCGGCTAACAATTTGTATTTCACCAGCGCGATGTCCGGCTCGATGCCGGTGGTGTCGCAGTCCATCAGGAAACCAATGGTGCCGGTGGGTGCTAGCACCGTGACCTGCGCGTTTCGGAAACCGTGACGTTTTCCGTCTTCGAGCGCGTGATCCCATGCGTTGCGAGCCTCCTGGATGATGGGAGCGCAATCGCCATGGCCTTCGAGTTTCGCGGCGCGGTCGCGGTGGAGCCCGATGACTTCGAGCATCGATGGTTCGTTGGATGGCTCGGGCGGGCTGGTAACCTCGCCGTAGCGGGCGTCGTGATAGGAGGGAAAGGGACCTTTGGTGGCCGCGAGTTCCGCGCTCACCTCGTAGGCGTGGCCGGTCATCAGTGCGGTGATCGCGCCGGCATAAGTGCGGCCTTCGTCGCTGTCATAGCCGAGGCCGCGGTTCATGATGAGGGCACCGAGATTGGCGTATCCGAGGCCGAGCGTGCGGAAGGCGTGGGAGTTTTCTGCGATCGGCTTGGTGGGGTAACTGGCGCGGTCCACGAGGATTTCCTGGGCGGTGATGAACAACCTAACAGCGGATTTGAAGCGTCCGACGTCGAAGGAGCCGTCGGATTTCTGGAAGCGGACGAGGTTGAGCGATGCGAGGTTGCAGGCGGTGTCGTTGAGGAAGAGGTATTCCGAGCAGGGGTTGGTGGAGTTCTGGCGGCCGCTGCCTTTGCAGGTGTGCCAGGTGTGGATGGTGGAGTCGAACTGCATGCCGGGATCGCCGCAGGTCCAGGTGCCGAGCGCGATTTTCCGCAGCAGTTCGCGGGCGTTTTTCTTTTCGCACTGCTCGCCGTCGGTGACGCGGCGGGTCCACCAATCCGAATTGGAAACCGCAGCCTTCATGAACTCGTCGCTGGTTCTAACGGAAAGATTCTCGTTCTGGAACATCACGGAGCCGTAGGCGTCGCCGTTGTAGCTGCCGTCATAGCCCTGCTCGATGAGCGCCCATGCCTTCTTCTCCTCGATGGTCTTGGCCTCGATGAAATCCTCGATGTCCGGGTGCCAGTCCTTGAGCGTGTTCATCTTGGCGGCGCGGCGGGTCTTGCCGCCGGATTTCACCGCGTTGGCGACCTGGTCGTAGATGCGCAGGAAGGACATGGGGCCGGACGGTTTGCCACCACCTGAGAGTTTCTCGCGCGACGAACGGAGAGTCGA
>CANBTO010000436.1 GCA_947372405.1 Verrucomicrobiaceae bacterium | reverse complement strand
GGCAACGAAGGTTATGTCGTCACCGGTGGAACCGTCACCTTGGACGGCGAGGAGATTTTCGATATGTCCACCGACGAGCGTTCGCGCGCCGGCATTTTCCTGGCCTTCCAGTATCCTTCGGAAGTCCCCGGGGTCTCGAACGCCAACTTCATCCGCGCCGCGCTTCAGTCCCGCCTGCCCAAAGGCGAGGAAATCGACGCCGTCGCCTACTACAAGAATCTTTACGCGAAAATGGACCTGCTGGAAATGGACCGCAAGTTCACCGCCCGCGCCGTCAACGAAGGGTTCTCCGGAGGCGAGAAGAAGCGCAACGAGATCCTCCAGATGATGATGCTCGAACCGAAATACTGCATCCTCGACGAAACCGACTCCGGCCTCGACATCGACGCCCTCAGGATTGTCGCCAAGGGCGTCAACGCCATGCGCTCCAACGAGCGCGGCATGTTGCTCATCACCCACTACCAACGCCTGCTCGACTACATCAAGCCGGACCACGTCCACGTCATGGCCGAAGGCCGCATCGTCCGCTCCGGCGGCCCCGAACTCGCTCTCGAACTCGAAAAAGACGGCTACGAATTCCTCAAGGAAGCGGCGCTCGCCTGATCCACTGATCACTTACCACTCTCCATCATGTCCTACGACGACGCCACAGCCACACTCGATCTCGAAACCCGCGAGGCGATCGACATCGACCGCACCAAGGGGGACTTCACGTTTCCGGAGCGCAACAAGTTTGATGCCGGCCGCGGTCTCTCGTCCGCGACGGTGGATTACATCTCCGACGTGAAGAGCGACCCGGACTGGGTGCGTGAGTTCCGTCACAAGGCGCTCAAGGTTTTCCTTGAAAAGCCCATGCCCACCAACTGGGCGACGAAGGACCTGGAAAACATCAACTTCGACGAGATCCGCTATTATCTATCAGACGGCGAGAAGCCGAAGCGCTCGTGGGACGACGTGCCTGCGGACGTGCTGGAGACCTTCGAGCGTCTCGGAATCCCGCAGCAGGAACGCGCGTTCCTCGCAGGCGTGGAGGCGCAGTTCGATTCGGAGGCCGCCTACTCGAACGTCAAGGAAGAGCTCACGAAACAAGGCGTGATCTTCTGCAACTCCACCGAAGGCCTCAAGGAGCACGAGGAAATCTTCCGCCCGTGGTTCGGCAAGGTGATCCCGACCGGCGACAACAAGTTCTCCGCGCTCAACAGCGCCGTGTTCTCCGGCGGATCGTTCATCTACATTCCGAAAGGCGTGAAGCTGAAACAGCCGCTGCAAGCCTACTTCCGCATCAACTCGGAAAACTTCGGCCAGTTCGAGCGCACGCTCATCATCGCCGACGAAGGTTCGGAAGTGATGTACATGGAAGGTTGCACCGCGCCGAAATTTGAAACCGCCACGCTGCACTCGGCGGTGGTGGAACTCGTCGCACTCAAGGGCGCGAAGATCCAGTATGTCACCGTGCAGAATTGGAGCAGCAACGTCTTCAACCTCGTCACCAAGCGCGGCCTCGCGATGGAGGACGCGGAAGTCCGCTGGATCGACTGCAACATCGGCTCGCGGCTGACGATGAAATACCCCGGCGTCGTCATGAAGGGCGAGCGCGCCCGCGGCGAAGTCATCTCCATCGCGCTTGCCAACACCGGCCAGCACCAGGACACCGGCGCGAAGATGATCCACGCCGCCAACAACACGACGTCCAACGTCGTTTCCAAATCCATCTCCGTCGGCGAAGGCCGTTCCACCTACCGCGGCCAGGTCTTCATTCCCAAGCATCTCAAAGGTTGCAAGAACAACACCGAGTGCGACGCGCTGCTCATCAACAGCCACTCGCGCACGGACACCTATCCGGCCATCACCGTGAAGGGCAACCGCCATGCCACCCAGCACGAGGCCTCGGTCTCGCAGGTGTCCGAGGACATGCTATTTTACATGCAGCAGCGCGGCCTCAACGAAGGACAGGCGATGTCACTCGCGGTGAACGGTTTCATCAACGACCTCGTCCGCGAGTTCCCGATGGAATATTCGGTGGAACTTAAGCGGCTGATTGATCTGGAGATGGAAGGTTCGGTTGGCTGATATATAAATAAGTCCCATACGACTCATAGGACCTATAAGACCTATTTTCCATGACTTCCACCGCACCCCAGACACCCGCCGTTTTCCCCGCATGGTTCGCCGCGCGCCAGCATGACGCATGGGAGCGCTACCTCGCCACTCCCGCGCCGAAACGCGGTGACGAGACCTGGCGTTTCTCAAACATCAAGCAGCTCGACTTCACGGGCTTTTCTAAAAACCCATCTGCGGAAACCGCTGATCTAGTCGCACGTTCCACCGGACTGGAGAAAACCGCCGCCAAGTTCGTCTTCTCGAACGACGAGATCATCTATTCCGAATCCAATCTGCCGGAAGGCGTGATCTGCCTTCCACTTGCCGAAGCGCTCGTCTCTCACAGCGATCTGGTGGCCGCGCATTTCATGAAACAGGAAACGCGCCTCGGTTCCGCGAAGTTCGCCGCATGGCACGAGGCATCCGTCTCTAACGGGCTCTTCGTCCACACCGGTGACAACGTCGAGATCAAAGGTACCATCGAAGTCCATCACTGGATTTCCGGCTCCAACACCGTCATCTTCCCACACACACTAATCGTCACCGGAAAATCCTCCAAGGTCCGCGTGATCGAAATCTTCCGTTCGGCCGAGGACATCACCCCTGGTCTGGCCATCGCCTTCAACGACCTCTGCGCCGGGAAAAACTCGCAGCTAGATTATGTCGCCATCCAGGCGCTCAACGAAGTCACGCGCATCATCCAGATCAACGAGACCTCCACTGCCCGTGACGCATCGGCCAAGGGATTCATCCTCAACACCGGAGCATCCTGGGCGCGCAACGAATGCCTGTCCCGCCTCGAAGGCGCGGGCTCGCGGTCCGACATGCTCTCCGTCTCCATCCCGGCCCGCGAGCAGGAATACGACCAGCGCACCTTCCAGCACCACGTTTCCGAAGGTGCCTACTCCGACCTGCTCTACAAGAACTCGCTCTATGATAACTCGAAGACGATCTTCTCCGGCCTCATCTTCGTGGACAAGGAAGCGCACCACACCGACGCCTATCAGACCTGCCGCAACCTCCTGATGAGCGACACCTGCGAGGCAAACTCCATGCCAGGCCTCGAAATCAACGCCGACCAGGTGAAATGCTCTCACGGCAGCACCTCCTCGCAGATTCACGACGAGGAGATCTTCTATCTCCGCGCCCGCGGCATCGATCCCGTCAGCGCCCGCCAGCTCATCGCCCGCGGATTCTCGGTCGAGTGTGTCGAGCGCATCGGCGATGAAGCCACGGAAGAACTCATCCTGAAATTCATCGACGACAAGTTCGCCCACATCACCACCGGAGGGGCTTGACCGTGGCGACGGTTGGGAGCGGCTAACGCCCCGGCTTTTCCATTGCGGTAATCCACCCGCGAAGGCAAAGTCTCCACGCAATGGCCAATCCCCATGACCATCCGACTGCGCTGAAGGATCTGCAGGACTCGATCTATCTGGAGAAAGTCCTGCGCGCGCGGGCAATGACGCCGGAGCAGAGGCTGGACACGGTATTTGAATTGTCCGATTTCCAGATCGGCATGATGCATGCCGGAGCGATGAACCGGATCGGGACCAGTGATCCGGATGAGGGGTGGCTGGAAGTACGCCGCTGGCTCGACCGTCTGGACCATGCCCGCGACTTTCGTTTCTACAGCACTGAACCGAAACCAGCAGGATGAATCTTGCCCGGCTTGCGATTGCGATTTTCGAAAAAGCGGAAAGCCTCGGCGTGCCTCACATGGCGGTTGGCGCGATCGCGGCTGGCACCTATGGCATACCTCGTGCGACGAAGGACATCGACCTGTTGGTCTCCGTCGATCTTCAGAACGGAATCCACCAATTGATCCGAGGATTGAAAGAAATTATCGATTTTGAGGATCAATGCCAGTTTGACACGATCACCTGGGGTCGGCGTCACATAGGAACTTCGAAGAGTTCTCCGCCATACAAGGTGGAGCTCTTCGAAATGTTTGACGATGCGTTCGTCGAATCGGAGTTTTCGCGACGACAGAGGAAATTCGTGCCGCTGCTGGACCGGGAAATCATGCTGCCCACGGCGGAGGACGTCATCGTTCAGAAAATCCGCTGGGGCCGGTCCAAGGATATTGATGACGCCCGTGATGTTCTCGCCGTGCAGGGGATTGAGGCCCTGGACATGTCTTACATTGAAAAATGGTGCGCCACCCATGGCACATCCGGGCGTCTCTCGGATATCCTCTCCAGCCTGCCTCAATTCTAACGGAAAGATTCACGATGATCCGCAGCGCCGCAGTTGTTCCGTGTTTGATATTGCCACTCATGGCGGCGGACAGCCCGCGCCTTGAGTATGCGCTTGGCGTGCTTGCGGAATGCCGGGGCGATAAGGTATCCGCAGCCGAGCATTATGAGAAAGCCCGCATCGTCGATCCAACGGCGGCCCCGCTGGTGGAGATCGGCGTGAAGCGTCTGCTGGCCGGTGGTGACCGCGCCGATGCCATCCGGCTCTATCAGGAGTTCGCGGCCGCGCGTTCAGAGGATTTATCGGCCCAGCTCGGGTATGCGGATTTTCTAACCAACCAGGGCCGCGATGATTCGCTGGCGAAGAAACTGGCGATCGAAACCTTGGAGGCGTCGCTTGCGAAACACCCAGGAAATCCGCAGATCATCCGGCGCTTGTTTTCACTGGACCGGGAGAAGGGGGCCTCACTGTTAGACGGGTTGGCGGCAGACGATCCGGAATCCGCCATGCTATTTGCCACGCTCTCCCGCAGTCTGCATGACTCGGACAATCTTGCGGCACGGGCTGAAATCGACCGCCGTTTTCTTCTCGCCACCAAGACTCATCCGGAGAATCCGGCGCTGGCCCGCGAGGCGTGCGAGCATTTCAGGAACAGCGGGCGGCAGGACGAAGCGATCGGCATACTCGAGCGCCATACCAATGCCTCACCATGGTCGCTGGACGCGCGGGTC
>CANBTO010000435.1 GCA_947372405.1 Verrucomicrobiaceae bacterium | reverse complement strand
TCGGTGCCGACCTCGCCGGCCCGGAAACATCGGCGGCCTTCTTCAAGGAAACCCGCTGGTTGCACACGCTCAACCGCACATGGGACGACAACTTCACCTATGACGATTGTGAGGGCCAGGCAGGCCTCTACTCCTACCGTGGGCTCAGCGATGCCGGATCACACCTCCTGAACTACTGCCTCCCGCGCCACAAACTCTATATCACAGGCAGCCATGCCGACCCTTCGATCTGGCTCAAGGGCAGCGAAGTCACCGACACCATCGGGTTCGCCACCTTGGACATCACCGGCAAGAGCGACGACGAACTGCTGGCCTACTTCGGCCACCCGATGCCCAAGCTGCGCGACGAGGCCATCGGAACGCTCCACACAAGGCAGCACAAACTGCTGGGATCCATCAGACAGATGCTCAAGCAGGGGACGGCCTTGCAACAGCAGAGCGCATTCGCATATTTTGGTGCGGGTTGCCCGAAAGAACAGATCACCCAGGCGCAGGAAGACCTGCTTTCCATCATGCGCGACCCCAAGGAGAGCATGGCGGTGCGAGCGGATGCCGCCGGCGCCGTGTGCACACTCGGCGAAGCCGCGTATCCATACTATGACGAACTGCTCGGGCTTGTCATGACTCCCAAACCGCAGGACCTGCTTGGCAAGATCGACGAGCGACTTGGAGCCAGCCTCAACACGCTGTGCAAGGATCCTTATGCTGCGGACCTGGTGAAAAACAAGAAGCTGTTCTATTCCGTGGTCTTGAAGCTGCTGGACCACAAGCGCGCCAGCGGCCGCATCTCCGGCATCAGCCTGATCGCCAACATCCCGCTCGCTGATTTCCATGAGGTCGCTGACAAGATCCAGTACATCGTCTCCGACCAGGACCTGACCTATCACTCCTATCACAACCTGGGACCCAAGAACGGCTGCATCTCGATCATGGCAAACCTGAACATCCAGGGCGGCATCGAGGCCGCTTTCGATACGCTTGAATCACCTAACGGCAAGGCCGGCTTCAAACTGCGCCTGCTCATGGACGTGCTACCGAAGTACGGCTCCGCGGCTCAATATGCGCTTCCCAAGATCAAGGCCACCGGTGCCGGCAAATTCCAGAAGCAATGGGACGCCATGATCAAGCAGATCGAGTCGGATACCACACCCCGGAAAATGATCACCTTCGAGGAGGCGAAACGAGCAGGTGGCAAGCCGTGAAGAAACCAACAACACAACCCTCACCACAAGGAATCCTGCAAAATGCAGACCGGAACCAATATAAACGTCGGTGAAGCCTTGGGCAAGGCCATGGCGGAGTCGTTGAAGGATCATAAATGAAAAGGCTCCTCATTCCACTCATCACTTTGACGGGCTTCGCGGCATTCGCTGAAGAACCGGCGCCAGCGCCGATGCAGCTTTTTCTGCTGCTCGGACAGTCGAACATGGCTGGCCGAGGGAAGGTCGAACCGCAGGACCAGGTTGAGAATCCTCATATATTCATGCTGACAAAGGATCTGGAATGGGTGCCCGCCAAAGACCCTCTGCAATATTTCAAACCGAGGACGGCGGGGGTGAGTCCCGCCTCGGAGTTCGCGCGTGAGGTCCTCAAAGCCAATCCCGGCACCAACATCGGGCTGATCCCCTGCGCGGTTGGCGGCACCAGCTTGGATCAGTGGCATGCCAGTGGGTCGCTTTACCAAGTGGCCATCACCCGAACCATGGCGGCCATGAAACAGGGCAAGCTGGCAGGCATCCTCTGGCATCAAGGTGAATCTGACAGTGGCAAGCCGGACAAGGTTGCAAGCTATGCGGATCGTTTGTCTGTGATGATCGACCAGCTTCGCAAGGACCTCCAGGCCGAGCAGGTGCCGGTGGTGCTGGGTGAACTGATTCACGGCTACCAACAGAACGACTCGCTCAACGTGGTTCTGGCCGACGCCGCGAAGAGGATCCACCTGTGCGCGCTGGTCAGCTCTGACGGGCTGGGAAACCAGGCCCTGCACTTCGACTCTCCTTCCGCCCGCCAGTTCGGCAAGCGCTATGCCGCCGCATATCTGAAGCTGGTGAAACCGTGAGGAAACATGAACCGCTTTTCGCCTGACTGCCTCAGCCGCCTGTTCAGGCCAACCGAACTGACAAAATTCAAACATATGAAACACCGACCAACTCGGATAGCAACACTTCTCACCCTCACGGTCGCCATGTGGCTCTTCCCTTCCGGACTGAAAGCTCAGGAGGCGGACGATACCGCAGGCAAGGCAAGCGCGGCAAAGCCGAACCCCGCCATCGAGATGGGTGCACCCTTCTCCGACAATGCTGTCCTCCAGCGCCACATGAAACTGCCGGTCTGGGGGTGGAGCAAACCGGGCACCACGGTGACGGTGGAATTCGCCGGGCAGAAACAATCCGCGCAGGCAGGCAAGGATGGCAAGTGGCTGCTTACCCTCGACCCGCTGGAGGCGAATGCCAAACCGCAGGAAATGGCCGTCACCGAAACTCCGGGTAGCAGAATGGTTTTAAAAAACCTGCTCGTCGGAGAGGTCTGGATGGCATCCGGCCAGTCCAACATGCAGTGGCTCGCCGGCAAATGCGATGTATCCAAAATCATCGCGGAGTTTTCGGCCAAAGGCGAATCCCCGCCGATCCGCGAGTTCGGGGTAACCACCGTGGTTTCCGCGCTTCATCCCATCGAACACGCATCCGGGCAGTGGAAGACCGGTGGCTATGACAACTACAGCGCGATCGCCTTCGCATTCGCCTACAAGATCCATCAGGAACTCAAGGTGCCCGTCGGCATCCTCAACTGCTCGTTCAGCCAGACCACCATCGAGTCATGGACGCCGCGCGTTGGCTTCGGCGAGGAGAAAGACGATTACAACAAGGGCATCTATCAGAAAATCCTCGGGACGGATCCGGCGACGCCCGAACACAAGGCCGCTTGGAACAATTTCTATCAGACATTGGAGGACGCCATGAAACACAATGCCGAAATTGCCGCGAGCGGCAAGGAGGCGCTGCCCATCTCAGTGGCGACGCCGGGCAACGTGAGTGACAACCGCGATCCCTCGTGGATGTTCAACGGCCTGCTCAATCCTGTGATTCCCTATGCCATCCGTGGATGCATCTGGAACCAGGGATGGGCCAATATCGGCGGCGGACTCACCTATTACAACAACCTGCACGCCCTGATCGCCGGTTGGCGCAAATGCTGGAACCGGGCTGATCTGCCGGTCTATTTCCACCAGTTTTACTGCCCGAACGGCGTGACCGATCAACTGAGTCTGGACAGCATGTCGCAGATGCGTCTCGGCGCACTGTTGGCCCGCGACATCCCGCACACCGGTATGGCCTGCCAGATCGATGTCACCGGAGCCATTCATTACCGCAACAAGGCGGTTTCGGGTCAACGCCTCGCCTTGCACGCCTTGAAGAACGAATACGGCAAGGATCTTGTCACCGATGGCCCGATCTACAAGTCCTGCAGCGTTGATGGTGACAAGGTGACCGTGGAGTTTGATTATGCAAAGGGCGGTTTGGTCGTCGCCGAAACCGGAACCAACGCGTTGGGAGGCAAAGACCAGAACGCAACCGGGTTCTCCGATCCCATGATCATTGAAAACGGAGATGAAAAGGTCACCTTGTTCTATCTTGCTGACGAAAACCGCGTCTGGTATCGCGCCAACATGAAAATCGAAGGTGAAAAAGTGACGGTCACCTCGCCCAAGGTCAAGGCTCCGCGCGGCGTGGCCTATGCCACTGGTGGTGTCGGATTTGTACCCAACCTCTACAATCGCGCGCTGCTGCCGATGGCACCGTTCATCTATTATGACAACAAACTCGTCACCGCTACCACATGGCCTGATGACCCGCCCAAGATCGACGGTGTGAAACCCAGTGCCGCACAATTGAACAGCCCGGTTTATGACTATCGAAAGATGCCATTGCTCAGCAGCCAGTTTGTCAAAAACGCGGTGTTCCAGGCCGGCGTGCCGGTGACCATCTGGGGTTCTGCGGTCCACGAGTGGGGAACCGAGGCGAAGGGCAAGGCCGAGATCAAGTTCAGCTTTGCCGGATTCGAGAAGACCATCCCCGTGACTCCAGGCATGAAGGAATGGCAGGTCGTCGTGCCGCCAATGGAGGCAAGCACCGATCCCAAAACCCTCAAAGTCGTCTTCTCGATCGATGGCGAGATCGTGCACGAGCGCACCTGCGGCGGAATCGTCATCGGCGATGTCTGGTATGTGGCGGCTCCGGCGCTCGCTCCGATTCCAGACGGCAAGTCCACCGCCGATGCCGGTGGCGGTATCGTGCGCGTAATGACCCGCAGGGCCAACCGCGCGGGCAATGTCCGGCCATCCCGATTCAGTGTGTGTACCTCTACGACGCCCGAAAATTCTTATTCCTCCAAATGGGAAGACGCCGGACGGGATCTGGCAGGTATGTTGGGAAGTCGCATTGCCGCAAAGACCGGCAAGCCGGTGGGCATTGTGTTCATGCAGAGCGCCACATCCAAGGGTGCCGTGGATCCGGCACTCAAGAGCTGGATCAGTGCCGATTGCCTCAACCAGGCACCCAGCCTCATGGCGGACTATCAGAGTGTCATCGCGATGTTCCCGGGCAATCCTTACTATGACGCCAATGTGAAACGTTACATCGCCGACTGGAAAAAATATTGGAGTGAATATATCCCCGCGATGATCACGGACAAGAAGGTGCCTGATGGCAGTGCGTGGGGCATCTTCCCCACCCTGTCGGTTGCAGCCAGCCAGTCGGAGGCATCGCAGGGTTACAATGTCATGGTACATTCATTCACACCCGCGAGTTTCAAGGGCATTGTTTTCCTTTGTAGCCAGAAGATGTTCGAAACCGACCAAGGTGCCAATTATGGCGCCGAACTTTCGGTGCTGGCCAACTGTTGGAAAACAAAGTTCGGCGGACCGGACCAACACTTCTTTTATACCATTCCGACCAATGATCTTGCTCCGAAAATCACAAAACCATCCGCTATCAAGGGCTCGAGCACGGCCTGTGAGATCAGCCATTGGTT
>CANBTO010000434.1 GCA_947372405.1 Verrucomicrobiaceae bacterium | reverse complement strand
TACGAATGCGGACCCGCAGAATGTTTTATAGGTGAATGAGGGATAAAGCATCAATTTTAGCTTGCTAGCCTGACGATGAGTTATAGGTTGACGCCGACATGAGCACTACTACGAAAAAAACATCCATGAAGGGCGTCCGTTATTCCGCTGCACAAAAGCAAGAAGTCGTGGACTTCGTCATCGCTTACAATGCAGCCAACGGACGCGGTGGCCTGAGCAAGGCTGCTGAAAAATTCAACATCTCACAAATTTCCATTTCGACTTGGTTGAAGTCCGCCGGTGCGGCATCGCCCAAGGCCGCGAAGAAAGCGGCGAAGGTGAAGACTCCGAAGGCACCTAAAGCTGCGAAGGCACCGAAGGCCAAGAAGGCTGCCAAGGGCAAGCGCCGCTCGCGCTACTCGGACGAGCAGAAGAAAGAACTCATCGACTTCGTGGTTGCCTATAATGAAGCAAACGGCCGCGGCGGTGCTAACAATGCATCCAAGAAATTCAAGATCTCGCCACTCACGGTGATTACATGGTTGAAGGCCGCTGGCGTAAAACCTCCGGGCAAGAAAGTCGTCAAAAAAGCGACCGAGAAAGCCGTCAAAAAAGTCGCCAAAAAAGCTGGTAAGAAAGCCGCAAAGAAGGCTGGGAAAAAGGCCAAGGCCGCACCAACAACCGCAGCAGCGGCACCAGTCGCGGCCAGTGGTAACATGGGAAGCAAGCTGAATGCCTTGGCAGCCCTGCATAGCCAAATCGAAAAAGCCGAAGCAGCACTCGCGGCTGACAAGGCGAAGTTTGCTGCGCTTAAAGCAGCGCTCTGATCAATCAATCCGAAAATCCAAAACCAACAAGCCGCCGCCTGCGAAGGAGGCGGTTTTTTCATGCCCAGGAAAGGGCAGTCACCATATCTTTCCATACCATGCGTTCCCCCTCAAACACAAAGCGTCCTCGGAAGGTGGTTCCGCTCAGCACCAATGGTAGCCAATGCCGATCGTCCTCCCACATTCGCTGATAGGGAATCTCGTCCAAAGCAGTCCATACCGGCACCGCCTCATCGGTCTCCGTCGGCGTGCCGGTGAAGTCATCCGCCCGATAGACATGGCACAGGATGTCCGCGTAATCGGACATGGAAAATTGCAGTTCACCCAGCTTGCGCGGCGTGTGAGGGGTGATGAGAAGTTCTTCCTGAGTCTCACGGATGATAGCCTGCAGCGGCGTTTCACCGGGGTCGATCTTGCCGCCAGGTCCATTGATTTTTCCCGCACCCAGACCGCGTTTTTTTTCGATCAGTAAAATTTGCCCATCCTTGATGATGAACATCAGGGTGGCGTGGATTTCGCCTTGCCATGTGCTCCAGTCGATGGGGGAGGTCGCGCACATAATGTTAGGAACCGGCGGCCGCATAAGCCTCCACCGAGTCGCAGGTGCAGACGAGATTGCGGTCGCCATGCACATTGTCGATCCGTCCGACCGAGGGCCAGAATTTGTGCTGGCGGAGATAGGGCAGGGGAAATGCCGCCATCTCGCGGGGGTAGGAGTGCTGCCAATCATTGCCACAAACCGTCTCGCAGGGGTGCGGTGCGTGCTTGAGTGGATTGTCATTGGTATCAAGCTCGCCGCGAATGACTGCGGAAATTTCACCGTGGATGGCAATCATTGCGTCGCAGAAGCGATCCAGCTCGGACTTCGCTTCGGACTCGGTGGGTTCGATCATCAAGGTGCCGCCCACCGGCCAGCTCATGGTCGGCGCGTGGAAACCATAATCCATCAAGCGCTTGGCCACGTCCTCGACCGTGATGCCGCTAGCATCTGATAGCGGACGGACGTCGATGATGCACTCATGAGCGACAAGGCCATTGGTTCCTGTATATAATACTGGATAAAACGGGGCGAGCCGTTTGGCCATGTAGTTGGCATTGAGGATGGCGACGCCGGTGGCCTCGGTCAGACCCGCGCCGCCCATCATGGCGATATACATCCATGAAATTGTATTAATCGAAGCACTGCCCCAGGGTGCGGAGCAAACCGCGCCGCGTGGGTTTGGTAATTCGAAATGGCCTGGCAGGAATGGCAGGAGTTGCTTCGCGACCCCGATCGGTCCCACGCCCGGGCCGCCGCCGCCGTGAGGGATGCAGAAGGTTTTGTGCAAATTCAGGTGGCAGACATCCGCGCCGATCAGGCCGGGGGAGGTGAGGCCGACTTGTGCGTTCATGTTCGCACCGTCCATATAAACTTGGCCGCCCGCCTCGTGGATGATGTCGCAAATCGAGCGAATCGTCTCCTCGAAGACGCCGTGGGTGCTCGGATAGGTTACCATCAACGCTGCTAAATTTTCGCGGTGCTCCGCCGTGCGGGCGACGAGGTCCGGCACGTCGATATTGCCTTTTTCATCACATTTCACGCCGATCACTTTCATGCCCGCCATCACTGCAGAGGCTGGATTAGTGCCGTGGGCGGAAACCGGAATGAGACAGATGTTCCGATGTGCATCACCACGCGAGCGATGATAATGATAGATCGCGAGCAGGCCCGCATACTCGCCCTGTGAGCCTGCGTTGGGTTGGAGGGAAACGCCGGCGAAGCCTGTTACTTGGGCCAGCCAGCCTTCCAGCAGCGAGAGCATTTCCCGGTAGCCAATGCTTTGGTCCGCCGGGACGAAGGGGTGCATATTGGCGACTTCCGGCCAGCTCATTGGCATCATTTCCGAGGTGGCGTTGAGTTTCATGGTGCATGATCCCAGCGCGATCATGGATTCGTTGAGTGCCAGGTCTTTCGATTCCAAGCGCTTGAGATAACGTAACATCTCCGTCTCCGAGTGATAACTGTTGAATACTTTCTGCGTGAGGAAAGCAGTGCTGCGGGCGAGAGTGGTGGGCCAAGCGGTTTCGCTAACAATGTTTGTAGTTTCACCGACTCGGAAAGCCCGGCAGATCGCAACGATGTCGGCGGGGCTCGTTGTCTCATCACAGGAAATACCAAGGTGGTCCACATCGATCCGGCGGAGATTGATTTCACTAGCCGCAGCGGTGGCGAGGATAGAGTCCGCCATGCCAGGGACCTTCACGACGAGTGTGTCGAAAAACGGACCATCCTCGATCACGATGCCACCAGCAGTTAGAGCGGCCTTCAGATCCGCCGCGCGGGCATGGACGGTGTGGGCGATGTGTTGGAGTCCTTCTGGCCCATGATAGACCGCATACATCGAGGCCATCACCGCGAGCAGTACCTGCGCGGTGCAAATGTTAGAAGTCGCCTTGTCGCGACGGATGTGTTGCTCGCGCGTTTGTAGTGAGAGCCGATAGCCGGGTTTCCCCCGAGCATCGACGGAGACCCCGATGAGGCGGCCCGGCATCTTGCGCTTCAAGGCGTCGGCACAGGCCATGAAGCCCGCATGGGGGCCACCGAAACCCATCGGCACGCCGAAACGTTGCGACGAGCCGATGCAAATTTCCGCTCCAAATTCGCCGGGCGCTTTCAGTAATGTTAGAGCAAGTAAATCAGCAGCGACGATGGCCACCGCCCCGGCGGCTTTGGCTTCCGCGAGGAAATCTGTGAAATCATCAATCCGGCCGCGGGTGTCAGGATACTGCACCAGCACCGCGAAGAGTCCCTCACAGGCGGATGGCTCGAAGGTTTGCCAGTCGCCTGTGATGACTTGGATGCCTAACGGTTCAGCGCGGGTAAGCACTACGTCGATGGTTTGCGGATGGCAGCGATCGGAAACAAAAATCGCTGTGCCTTTGGGTTTTCCGGCGAGGGCGAGGCTCATCGCTTCGGCGGCGGCGGTGCCCTCGTCGAGCAAGGATGCGTTAGAAACGTCCAGGCCCGTTAGATCGGTAATCATCGTCTGGAAATTCAGCAGCGCCTCGAGACGGCCCTGGGCGATTTCCGCCTGATAGGGCGTGTAAGCGGTGTACCAACCGGGATTTTCCAAGATATTGCGCTGGATCACGCCGGGGGTGTGGGTGCCGTGGTAGCCTTGGCCGATGAACGACTTGAGCACCCGGTTTTTGCCCATGATCGACTTCAACAAGGCGAGCGCTTCGTGTTCCGGCAGGGCCTCGGGCAGGACGGGTGGAGTGACTAGGCGAATGGTGGCGGGGATGGCGGCGTCGAGTAGGGCGTCGAGCGACGGGTAGCCGGTTTGGTGGAGCATTTCATCGCGGTCGGAGCCAATGGGACCAAGGTGGCGGCTGCGGAAGTCGAGGCGGGCTGTCATGCTGATAGAATAGAAGGCTGAATGCTGAAACCAAATGGGATGCCCTCTCCATAGTGGAAAATGCACCCAGCGCAACCCCAGCGTGAAAATACCGCGAAATGCGCCGAAAATCACCTAGCGTTATGTGAAATTTGAGGTGGATGCGGACGTGGTTGCTGCGTCTCGCAGCAACGCTGCTCTTTTTGTGAGGCCACAACGACAACCCGGCACGGCCATCCATCAATCGATGCTTTATGGACCACTGGACCAGACACCCACACGTTTGCGTTTCGCCTCGCGTTCGAGGTTGCGGAGATTTTGCAGTTCCTTGGCGGCTGACGTGCCGTCGGGGAGATTGGCGGGCTTGGTGATGAGGCGGACAAGGCCGCGTTCGACGAGGAGTTGGTGGAGCCAGCGGGGTTTGCCGTCTTGGCTAACCTCGACGTGGGCATGGAAGCGGTCGTCGTGGTAGGGGCTGTCCCAGGTGGTGTAGAGGGTGAAGGGGCGGCTTGCTAACAGATCCAGGGTGAAATGCTTGGCTTGCTGGCCGATTTCTACGGCCTGCTCGTCGGTGATGCCGAGGTCGGTGGCTTGCTGGTGGATGCGCTGATGGTTGGACTCACCGCCGCCGTAGGTTTTGAACGCGCTCTCCGGGGTATCCACGAAGTTGAGGCGGAACTCGGCCTGCCTGCCGGTGGGGAGTTTTACCATAAAACTGTCGCCGTCGTTGTGCGGGGCGGTGACGAGGGTGCAGTTGCGATAGACCTCGAAGCCGCCGGATTTTTCACTGCGACCGTCGTTCACCGGGGAGGTGGAGTTCCCGGCAGGAGCCGAGTGCTCGCGATGGG
>CANBTO010000433.1 GCA_947372405.1 Verrucomicrobiaceae bacterium | reverse complement strand
ACGGTGGTGGCGAAATCGTCGGCCTTCATCGAGGCCCACAAGGACCAGCCGTTTTTCCTCTACGTCGGCCTGTTCGAGCCGCACGTGCCGCGCACGACCAAGCCGCAGTTCGCCGGCAGCAGCGGCACCGGCCTGCGTGGCGACGTGATCCAGCAGGCGGACTGGGAGGTCGGCCGCATCCTTGAGGCGCTCGACAAAAACGGCCTGGCCAACGACACCATCGTCATTGTCACCACCGACAACGGACCGATCCTGTTTGATGGCTACGACGACAAGGCCATCGACCAGTTGAAGGACCACAAGCCGGCCGGCCCGTGGACCGGATGGAAGTATCTTGTCAAAGAAGGCGGCTGCAGGATTCCGTTCATCATGCGCTGGCCTGCCAGGTTGAAACCCGGCGTCTGCAACGAAATGATCTGCCTCACCGACATCCTGGCGACCATGTCCGGCGTGACCGGCCAGAAAGTCCCCGCCAAAACCGCCATCGACAGCGTGAACCAAATGCCCGTCATTCTCGGCGAGACGGACAAGCCAGCACGCAACACCGTGGTCCTGCAGGGAGTCTCGGGAGCCATCGCCTACCGCGATGGCGACTGGAAGCTCATCAAGGCCAATGCGAATCCAACGGTCAAGGACACCGGTTCCGGCACCAAACAAGGCGATCAACGCTTCGTGCAGGCGATTACCCGCAAGGACCTGCTGTTCAATCTGGCGCTTGATCCCGGTGAAAACCACGATCTCTCCGCGCAGTATCCGGAACGACTCGAAGCCATGAAGAAAGGCCTGGAGTCGGTCAGTTCGGCCACTCCATGACCGCAACTGAAGCGCCATCACTTCCGCACGAAAATAAAAGCAAGTCCCCGAAGTCTCCGTTCGTAGTCTGCAAGCCCTGCGGACTTGAACTCCGCCCAGGATCGTTTCCCGAAAATTCAAGAACCCGCACATCATGAAATCCACAGTGAACACGCCACATTCCGGAACACCCACGCTCCGCCGCTCATTCCTCAAAGGCTCCCTGGTCCTGGGGGCCGCCTCGGTCCTCGCTCCGCGCATCGTGCTGGCGGGCGGCAAACCAGGCCGCAAGATCAACCTCGCATGCTGCGGCATCGGCAACCGTGGCGCGGCGGATGTCGCCGGTTTCGCTGATACCAAGATGGTCAACATCGTGGCGCTTTGCGACACCGACATGGGCGCCAAGCACACGCTCGATGTGCTCAAGAAATTCCCGGACGCCCCGCGCTTCCAGGATTTCCGCAAAATGTTCGACAAGATGGCCAAGGACATCGACGCCGTCTGCATCGGCACACCGGATTTCTCCCACTTCCCCATCGCCATGCTGGCGATGTCGCTCGGCAAGCATGTTTACTGCGAGAAACCGATGGGCCACAGCTACCGTCAGATCGAGCTGATGATGGCGGCGGAGAAAAAATACAAGGTCGCCGCGCAGATGGGCAACCAAGGGCATTCCGAGGCGAACTATTTCCAGTTCAAGGCATGGACCGAGGCGGGCATCATCAAGAACGTCACCAATATCACCGCTTACATGAACAGCGCCCGGCGCTGGCACGGCATGAAGGTGGACGGCCTGCTGCCGGAACAACCGGTTCCGGAATCACTCGACTGGGATTGCTGGCTCGCGACCGCTCAGCAGCATTTTTATAACAAAGGCTATATCAACGGCGACTGGCGCTCATGGTTTGATTTCGGCAACGGCGCACTCGGCGACTGGGGTGCCCATATCTTCGATACCGCCCACGAATTCCTCCAACTCGGCCTGCCCACCGAGGTCGAGGCCGTCAAACTGGAAGGCTACAGCCCGTTCATCTTCCCGCAGGCATCCACCCTCGCGTTCCGTTTCCCCGCACGCGGTTCGCAACCGCCGGTCGAGCTGTCATGGTACGACGGGCAGAAAAACGTCCCCGCCTTGCCCACCAACATCGGCGCCGCGGTGATCGACCCCAACATTCCGCCACCATCCGCAGGCAGCATCGACACGAAGAAACGCCCGCCCGGAAAAGTCATCTACGGCGAGGGTCTCACCTTCAAGGGCGGCTCGCACGGCAGCACCCTGCAGATCATTCCCGCGGACAAGGCCAAGGACATGGCATCCAAACTGCCGCCGGTTCCCAAGAGCCCGTCCAACCACTATCAGAATTTCATCAAGGCCTGCCTGGGTGAGGAAACCTGCCGTTCGTCTTTCGCAGTGGCTGGTCCACTTTGCCAGACCATGGCACTCGGCGTCATCGCGCAGAGAGTGAACGCCAAACTCGCCTTCGATCCGGCGACCAAGCAGATCACCAATCACAAACTCGCCAACGAACTCCTCAACGGCGTCCCGCCACGCAAGGACTGGGAGCAGTTCTACAAACTTTGAGCCGATGGGAGCGGCGGAGCCTCGTTTGGGGATAAAAACCGAAACGATCCGCTACGCCTGAATCATGTTGGCTGCCTGACAAAGCGGCTTCGAACATAGCTTGGTGCTTCAGCGCTGGGCTATGTTCATTGCCACCCGGCCTCCAAACCGGCCACGGCATCTTCTCAAGATTCAAAGTCGAGCCCAATAGTGACGGTGGATTTCATGGATGATGATTTCGGCCTTTCCATGACAGCGGGATCTTACCCTATCGGGCCAGTCCCGGACCTGCTGTCTTTTTATCTATTATTGTTGGCCTATTTTGGGTGCTAGATTACCCGTTCGAAACGGGTGGGACCCTTCAATTTGCGCGATGCCTCAACACTCAGGCGCACGTCCTTGATAAAATCATCTACATTATAGGTTTTTGTCTCTGCGCCTTCAGTTCCTTCAGAAATCTGTGGATAAAGCACAAGTGGTCCAGGGTTATCAGCCTGTTTGAACTCCAAAATCTCGGAGCCCTGGATAAGTTTTGCAGTTATGACGGTGTATTCACTGTCTCTGCTCTTCTTCAAAAAAAGGACAGCCTTGCCCACAGGCACATACTTAGGCTTCACGAGGGTCGGCGGATTCGTGGAACCATCCATGTAACCATTTTGGTCGACGCGATAACGCGCAAATGAAGCATCATACTTAATAGCCATGTCTATCCCGACCTTAATATCCCCCTTGAAGCTTTCGATGATTCGGCACTGAATGACGTTGTGGACAGTCTTAATTCCTCCATGATACTCGTTCTCAACAAAATCGATTTTCTTCTCCTCGCATAAGACCACCGCATCCGAGAGAAACGCAAATGAATCCATTCGATAATGCGGAATCTCCTTAGCGACAAGCGCCGGAGACAGGATCAGAAGCAGTGCAAGTGTGTGCAGGAAATTCTTCATTTTCTTCGCCAACAGTTTCAATAAGTAAAGTGCGGCATTTGTCCTGTAACAACCGCGTGCAGCATCATAAGGACATATACGGCACGGAAGACTACTTCTCCGAGAACTCCGTTCATGGAGCGGTTTTAGAGCGCCATGGAGGAACTGCCAAGCGGCAAATCGGCGGTGTCGGGATTGCGGCATTTCGGGGTCAAAGGTTACGGGAACCTGATCCATCATGCCGGAGGCATAGAAGCCCGTAACCGGTGGTTGAACCCGCACGGCGGGTGACACCACCGGACCACGGCACCCGAAAGACATCCGCACTCCGGGCAGGGGTGCCAGCCCGCGCTGAAAAACCTCCGGCTGGCATCCCTCCGGGATGCGGAAAACATCGGGGAATCCCTGTCCGGTGGTGTCGCTACGCTCAACCACCGGCTACTGGCTGGGATGCCTCCGGCATCGCAAGGAGGATGATTTTCCCGCTTCTCATCAAGACCGATGCTCATCCGCCTTCGCCTATCGGCTATGGCGGGACAAGCAGAGCGCCGCTCCATACGATTCACCGGCTCGTCCCTCACGGATCAAGGCGTGGGCGGAGGCCAAGAAGGAAATGGCTGAAAGCGCAGAAACCACGGAGTTCTTCTCGCCGCCCGGCGAAGGTCGCCGGGAGCTTTCGAAAGGGTGTTTTCCGTGTGGCGGGAGGCATTCGGAGTTTTCGGAATGGCATTTGCCATGTGACAAGAGGCCTTCGGAGTTTTCGGAGTGGTGCTTCCCTTCCGCCTGGTTGTTGGTGGCGGTGGATGCATGGGCCGGAAGAAATCCACCTTGCGGGCCGTCCACGGTTGATTTATCCGGTAGGTGTTTCTTTCCACCATGAATGCGCACACCCATTCCCGCCATGCCTTGCTGCTACTGCCCGTGTTTCTCGTTTGCGGCAGCGCAAACGCAGCGCCTGCACTGTATAGCTTCGGAAACCCCACCGGCAGCGAGCAGCTCTACATCGAACTGGTCAATCGCGCCCGCGCCGATGCGGCGGCGGAGGGAGCCAGAATCGCGGCAACCACCGATACCGACATCACAGGCGCCTTGAATTATTTCGGCGTGAACCTCACCATGTTCCAGTCGGAGATGAGCGCGATCCCGGCCGCGCCTCCAGTGGCGCCGAACGCCAGCCTCATGACATCCTCCCGCAAACACTCGGCATGGATGCTGGCAAACGCCACCCAGAGCCACAACGAGACCAACCCTGACAACGATCCGTCTTCCCGCATGCAGGCAGCGGGGTACAATGCGGTGTCCGTCGGGGAGAACATCTACGCCTACTCCAAGAACCCCGGGTTCGGACATGCGTCTTTTGAAGTGGACTGGGGCGCAGGGCCTGGCGGGATGCAGCCCGGCAGAGGTCACCGCGTGACCGATCACAGTTCCGACTTCCGCGAAATCGGAGTGGGTGTGGTGACGGGAACCAATGGCGCCGTAGGCCCTGAAACAGTCACCGAGGACTTTGGAAGACAGCCGTCGTCGCCATCTTTCGGCACCGGTGTCGTGTACTATGATCTCAACAAAAACGGATTCTACGATGTCGGTGAGGGCATCAGCGGCCTGACCGTCAATGTGAGCGGTGCCAGCTATTACTGCAAGACGGCGGCTGGCGGCGGCTGGACGGTCCCGGTCCCGGCGGCGGCCGCCACGCGCACCGTCACTTTTTCCGGCCTGAACCTGTCGCGTTCCGTCAGTCTGGCGTTTCCTGCATCGAC
>CANBTO010000432.1 GCA_947372405.1 Verrucomicrobiaceae bacterium | reverse complement strand
GGTTTGTCTGCGGAAGTTCCGGCTGCTGCCGGTTGTGGCGTCGTTTTCGTGTCCGCCGCCGGATGTTTGAAAACAAGCACCCCCGCAACCGTCAGTATGATCGCGAGCAGGAGGAATGTGAGTGTTTTTTTGCGGCTGCCCATGGTGATGCGGACTCTCCTTCGAGTCAAACGGGGTGTGATGTGAAGGTCAATCAGGGACGCTGGTGTCACCCGTCATTTTTCAGAAACCACGCGATTCCATGAAATCCATGCCGACTTCAGCTCATCATGCCGGCCCGATTACCCGCCTTACCGCGAACTTTGATTTGACGGCCTGCCGATCGTGGTTTTCCTGCCATGCCACCACCGACGGTTGCGCATGCTCCCGTAAGTGAATCCTCACATGAAGCGCTCTCCCCAAGCCAAACCACCACTCGCCGCGCTTCGTCTGGGCCTGTGCTGCATGTTCGCCAACGAGCCGATCAAGTTCCGCACCACGACCGTCACGGCGATGCTCAAGCTTTCCAGTCAGGAGCGCTTGCAGAGGTTGGCCGGTCTCTGCCTCGGCAATGCTGACGCCCTTCTCGCTTCCTTGGAATACTGCGCGTCTAACGGAATTGGTTCTTTCCGTGTGAACAGCCAGGTCCTGCCTGTTAGGACGCATCCGGAAGCCGGCTACGAGATGGAGGAACTGCCCGGCGGCGAGGCGATCGTGGCGCGCCTCCGCGAGTGCGGCACCTTCGCCCGCGAGCACGGACTGCGGCTTTCCTTCCACCCGGACCAGTTCGTGGTGCTGAACTCGCCGAATCCGAAAACCCTCGATCATTCCCTGGCCGAGCTCGACTATCAGGCGGAGGTCGCGGAATGGATCGGAGCGGACACCCTCAACATCCATGGCGGCGGTGCTTATGGCGACAAGACATCCGCGTTGCGGGTGCTGCGTTCCAACATCGAGCGTCTGCCTGACCGGGTGAGATCACGGCTCACACTGGAAAACGACGACAAGACCTACACGCCCGCCGATCTGCTGCCCGTCTGCTCCGACGTGAACGTGCCGCTGGTTTATGACGTCCACCATCACCGTTGTTGTCCGGATGGGTCGTCGGTGGAATCGGCCACCGAAGCCGCGCGCCTCACCTGGGGGAAACGCGAGCCGTTGTTCCACCTGTCCAGCCCGCTGGAAGGCTGGAACGGTCCGAAACCCGAAAGACACCACGATTACATCGACGCCAGGGATTTCCCGAAAGCGTGGCTCGGCTGGCCGCTGACGGTGGAAGTGGAGGCCAAGGCGAAGGAACTGGCCGTGGCCAGATTGCTGAACGATCTGTCCAACGGCTAAGCCGGTGGCAGTTCTTACTTCGCCTTCTTCGGCTTCTGCTCGACGAAGGGAGGATTGGTCATCGCCTCCGGAGCGGCGGTCTTGAGGTTCGGCGTGGTATCGGCATCGACATCGCCGGTGGTCCAGTGGATGGCACCGACGAGGATGTTCTGATAGAACGGATTGGTCCAGACATCGTCGCGGTGGCCCATGGCGGTATAGAACACGCGGCCCTTGCCCTCGCGGCGCGCCCAGGTGTTGGGATAGGCGGGGCGCTGGTAGGGGGCTCCGTTCATGGAGGGAGCATCGATGACTGTGAGCACGTGGATGTCATCGCTGAAGTCCTTGAGCGAATACCATTCCTCTGTGAAGGAGAAAGTCTCACCGGCATCCGTGAAACCCGGGAACTTGCGATCGATCACCGTGTTCTTGGCCACCTGCTGCGCGCCGTGGATGATGAACTCGCCGCCGAGGAAACGAACGTAGGGATCGGCGTCCTTGCCATGGTTGGCGTAGCGGTCCGGGCCCTTGCTTGCCTCGTTGGCGGTGTGGAAGGTGTCGCTGGCGGAGTGCAGGCCGATGAAGCCCTTGCCGCTTTTCACGTAGTCGAAGAGCGCCTGTTTGCCGGCGGGTGTCATCGGCGGGTTCTTGTCGGTGCCCTCGGTCGTTAGGTCGCCGGTGGTGTAGAAGATCACCGTGTCGAAGCCCGCAAGGTATTCGGGTGAGAACTTCGAGCCGTCCTTGGAGAACTCGAACGCCCAGTGGTTTTTCTCGGCAAGTTCAATAAAGATCTTTTCGGCGAAACTGGGTTGGCCCGTTTTCCACGAGATCACTGGATGCTCGAAGCCGCTGGACTTGGTGAAGAACAGCAGCTTGTGGGCGGGGGCGGCCATGCAGGACGCGGAGATCCCGAGTGATACGGCAAGCAGTGAGGCGGGTTTTTTGAACATGCGGGTGAAACTAGCCGGATGTGCTCCGGGTGCAAGGCTGGAAAAGCAGCGGATCTTGCTACGTGCGAAATTTTTTCCATCGCCTTGCCATCGGGCGACATTAGCATCGTGCAGCATCGACGTTTGAGAACCCATGAAGATCGTTTTCCGCCTGAATTTCCACACCGTGCCGGGCCAGTCGCTCTGGTTGAAACTCCTGACCGTGATCGAGGGAAGCGGCGTGCGTTTCGAGCAGGTCCTGCCGCTGCAATGGATCAACGACCGGCAGTGGGAGGCGTCTCTCGACGTGAGCGGAGACGGACCGCTGAGGCTGGAGTATTCCTATCAGTTCCGCGAGGAGGGTAACGGCGTGCGGTTGGACGAGTGGGCGGGACCGAGGCTGGCCGTGGCGGATCCGTCATCGCGCGAGGCGCTGGTTCTGAAGGACACCTGGTGCTCGGCGGGCACGGTGGATTACGCTTTCGAAACGAACGCGTTCAAGGCGGTGCTGCCTGCGAGAAGTGGGTTCGCGACTCCCGTGGCGCCGGACGGCGCGAACCACACGTTCCGCCTGCGCATGGCCGCGGTGCCGGAGGGCCTGGTGCCGTGCCTGATCGGCAGCGTCAGTGAAATCGGCGACTGGGGTTGGCATCACGCGGTGCCGATGGCCGAGGTTTCCGCAAACGTCTGGCAGGCGGATGTTTATCTGCCCGCAGACTGGTGGATCGAATACAAATACGGCCATTTCGATGCCAAGCTCGGCTGCGCTGTGACGCTGGAGGATGGCGAAAACCGTATTCTCGAATCCCATGCCTTCCCCGGGCGGCAGCGGACGCTGGTGAATGACGAGGCCTACCGCCGCAATGCCGGCTCGTTGTTCCGTGCCGCAGGCGTGGCGATTCCGGTGTTCTCGCTGCGCGGCGAACAAAGCCTCGGCGTCGGCGAGTTCGCGGATCTGAAACCGCTGGCGGATTGGGCGGAGAAAACCGGGCTGAAGCTCATTCAGATCCTGCCGATCAATGACACCACCTCCTCCCACGACTGGACGGATTCCTATCCATACTCGGCGATCAGTGTTTTCGCCCTGCATCCGATCTATCTGCGCATCGAGGACCTCGGCTACCCGATGGATGCCGAATTCCCGGTGGATCTGGACTCCTCCCGCGAGTGGCTCAACGCGATGGAGAGCGTGGATTACGAAGAGGTGATGAAGGCGAAAACCTTGCTCACCCGCCAGGTTTTCAAGAAGCACCACAAGAAGATCACCTCCAGCAAGGGGTTTCAGAATTTTCTAACGAAAAACCGCGCGTGGGTGGTGCCCTATGCCGTGTTCTGCGTGAAGCGCGACCAGTTCGGCACCGCGGACTTCTCGCGCTGGGGCGAGTGGGCGGCATTCGACAGCAAACGTGTGGAGGCGCTGGCGGAGCCTGGACACGCGGAGTGGTCCGAGGTTTCCTATCACATCTGGCTCCAGTATGAGCTCGACCTCCAGCTCACGGACTCGGTGAAACATCTCCACAAACACGGCATCGCGCTCAAGGGTGACCTGCCCATCGGCATCGACCGCCAGTCCGTGGACGCATGGTCAGCGCCGCACCTCTTCAAGATGGATGCCCAGGCCGGCGCGCCGCCGGACGCCTTCGCGGTGAAGGGCCAGAACTGGGGATTCCCCACCTACAACTGGGAAGTCATGCGTCAGGACGGCTATGCCTGGTGGAGCTCGCGTTTCGAGCAGCTCAGCCATTATTTCGACGCCTACCGGATCGATCACATCCTCGGCTTCTTCCGCATCTGGCAGGTGCCGATCGACCAGGTGGAAGGCATCATGGGCTGGTTCGATCCGGCGCTGCCGGTGCACATCGACGAATTCCAAAGCCGCGGCATCCCTTTCGACTTCGACCGCTACTGCCGCCCCTACATCCGCGAGCACCAGCTTTGGGACCGCTTCGGTGAAACCGCGTGGCAGGTGAAAAACGAGTATCTTGAGGATTGCGGCCATGATTTCTATCAACTCCGGGCTCATGTCTCCACACAACGCAGGATCGTCGATCACTTCGCGGCCTGGGATGTGACGGATCCACAGGTGAAGGACCGGATGGAGCGGATGCGCGGAGGGCTGCTGGATTGTGCGAGCGACGTGCTGTTTTTCGAAGTGCCCGGCTCCCACGGCACGCTGTTCCATCCGCGCTGCTCCATGCACATGACCAAGTCATTCGACGAGCTCGACCACGACCTCAAATGGCGGATGGATGAGTTATATGTGGACTATTTCTACCGGCGGCAGGAAGGCTTCTGGCAGGCGAGGGGATATGAGAAACTTCCCGTCATGCGCCGGGCCAGCCCGATGCTGCTGTGCGGTGAGGACCTGGGCATGGTCCCGGACTGCGTCCCCGGCGTGCTCAAGGAGCTCGGCATCCTGTCGCTGGAAATCCAGCGCATGCCGAAAAGCTCGAAAGTCGATTTCTCCGATCCCGCGCACGCGCCCTACATGAGCGTGGTCAGCCCTTCCACCCATGACATGCCCACGCTGCGCGGTTGGTGGCACGAGGATGCGCGCGTGACCGGCAAATTCGCCTGGCAGATGTTAGGTGAGCCGTTTCCCGGCCACGAGCTTTCCGGCGAACTCGCCTCCCGCATCATCCTCCAGCATCTCCAATCCCCGGCGATGTGGGCGATCTTCCCGTTGCAGGATCTGCTGGCGATGGATGAAACCCTACGCCGCGCGGACGTCGATGCGGAGCGCATCAACGTGCCCGCCATCATGCCCTACAAATGGAGCTACCGCATGCACCTCGGCATCGATGAACTCTCGGCGGCGGATGAT
>CANBTO010000431.1 GCA_947372405.1 Verrucomicrobiaceae bacterium | reverse complement strand
CTCAGCGGGATCAAGGACGCTATCGTTTTCCCAGTCAATCCACCGGCCATTCCCGAGCTGGGAACCTCGTCCGGCTTTGATTTTTGGTTGCAGGATGTCGGTGGTGTCGGCCACGCCGTGCTGGATGGGGCGAAGGGCCAGTTGTTAGGAATGGCGGCGCAAAATCCCAAACTCCTAGGCGTCCGCCCGCAGGGCCTCAACGATGCGGCGCAGATGAAGATCGAGCTGGATCAGGATAAGGCCAGTGCGCTCGGAGTTTCTCTAGCAGAAATCAACACGACCATGCAGACGGCGTTCGGCTCCAGCTACGTGAACAACTTCGTCAACGGCCCGCGAGTGCAGAGGGTGATCGTCCAGTTAGACGCGCAATTCCGGATGACGCCGGAGGACATCGGCAAGGTTTTCGTCCGCAACAAAGCGGGCGGCATGGTGCCTCTGTCGGCCGTGACCAAGGTCTCATGGTCGTATGGTTCGCCGCAGCTCCAGCGTTACAACGGCCTGCCTGCCGTGAACATCGTAGGGCAGGCGGCACCGGGACTGAGCTCGGGGGATGCGATGAATGAGATGGAAAAAATGGCGGCCCAGCTCCCGCCCGGCATCGGCTTCGAGTGGTCCGGCCAGTCGTTGGAAGAGCGGATTTCCGGCAACCAGGCACCGTTGCTTTATGGGGTCTCGCTCTTGATTGTTTTCCTCTGCCTCGCTGCGCTTTATGAAAGCTGGTCGATCCCGGTCGCGGTCATCATGGTGGTGCCGTTAGGGATTGCCGGGGCGCTCGCGGCGGTGTCGCTCCGGGATCTGCCGAACGATGTTTATTTCAAAGTCGGACTACTAACCACCGTCGGCCTGTCCACGAAAAACGCCATTCTCATCATCGAGTTCGCCCTCGATTTGCAGAAAGATGGCATCGGCCTGATGGACTCGATCCTGCAAGCCGTGAGGCTCCGGCTGCGGCCGATTCTCATGACCTCTATGGCTTTCGTCCTCGGCGTCGTGCCGCTGGTTGTTAGCACCGGCGCGGGGTCGGCCAGTCAGAACGCTATCGGCACCGGAGTGGCTGGCGGAATGGTATCCGGCACCCTTCTCGCGATCTTCCTCGTCCCGGTATTCTTCGTGGTCGTGAGTAAAATCGTCGCACGTTGCACCGGGAAAAAAAACCCAGCCACCGAACCTGAAACAGGAGCCATCTATCATGCGTAAGTCACCCGTTCCCATCCTCGCGCTGGCCTTCCTAACAGGCGGCTGCTCGCTCATTCCGCAACTCGATCCGATCGCCTCGCCAGTCGCTGCCAAGTTCCCCGGAAAAGCCGGTGGCGAGGTTTCTGCCGACATCGCATGGCAGAAATTTTTCACTGATCCCCGCCTGCGGAAACTCGTCGAAATTTCGCTCGCCAACAATCGCGACCTCCGCATCGCCGCGTTAAATGTCGAGCAGTCCCGCGCCCAATATGCCATTTCCCGTGGCGAGTTGTTTCCAGCCATCGGCATCGCCAGCACCGCCGAGCGGAAACGCGGCCTAGGTGCGCCGGGTTCCAGCAGCGGGGCCATTGAGTCTGGCTCATATGCGGTTTCCGTCGGCCTCGTTTCCTACGAACTCGATCTCTTCGGCAAGATCCGCAGCATGAATACCGTGGCGTTAGAAACCTACTTCGCCACCGATGCCGCCCGCGTCGGTGCACAGATCGCCCTCGTTGCGGAGGTCGCTAACCAATATCTATCCGAGCGCGCGTTGCGGGAACAACTCGCCCTTTCCCAACAGACCTACGACGGCATGAACGTGGCCTACGGCATCATGAAACAACGCTTCGATGCCGGCACCGTTTCCGAACTCGATCTCGCCTCCATGGAAGTCCAGCGCCAGACCGCCAAGGCCGACCTCTCCACGTTTCAACAACGCATCACGGAAATCAACAACTCGCTGGTCTTCCTAGCGGGTGGCGCATTACCCGCCAACTTGCCGAACGGCCGCACTCTCGATCAAGCGCTCGTCGCCGATGTGCGGGCTGGCGTTTCCTCCGATCTGTTATACCGCCGCCCCGACATTCGCGAGGCCGAGCACCAGTTGCGGGCCGCCAATGCCAACATCGGTGCCGCCCGTGCCACGATGTTTCCCAGCATCACCCTCACCGCTAGCAGCGGCACCGCCAGCCACAGCCTGAACCAGCTCTTCGCCAGCGGCACCAGCAGTTGGTTGTTCTCACCACAGGTCAACATCCCCATTTTCCAAGGTGGCCAAGGCATCGCCTACATCAAGGCGGCGGAAGCGGGGAAAAAAATCAGCATCGCCACTTACGAGAAAGCCATCCAGACCGGCTTCCGCGAAGTTGCTGATAGTCTGGCAGCCCGCAGCGGCCTGGCCGAGCGCATCACCGCCACCGAGAGCCTCGTCGCCGCCCAACAGAAACGCACCGATCTCGCCACCGCCCGCTACACCAAGGGCGTGGACAGTTACTTCGAGGTTCTGACCGCCACCCTCGATCTCTACACCGCCCGCCAGTCACTCATCCGCCTCCGTCTCGCCCGTTCTATCAACTCCGTGAATCTCTACAAAGCCCTCGGCGGGGGATGGTGAACTCGGGCGGCCTTCAGGGTGCTGCATTTGGGCTTAAGTTTCCGCGATGAGCGACAGCACGTTTCACAAAAGGGTCACCCGCCCATGAGTGCCATCCACCCGCACCCGCTGGCCATTGACCAAGCGACTCAGACATCCGCGCACGCTCATCACCGCCGGTATTCTCATTTCCCGCGCCGTCACCGCACCGTGCGAAAGTGGCCCGCCGCTCTCCGTGATCACCGCACATGCACTGTAAAATAGCGGCGTCCAGGAAGGATTCGTAGTGCGTGCCACCAAGACCGCTCCTTTCGGAAACCGCGCGAAATCCTCCGAGCTGTGAATCACATGGACCTCCCCTTCCGCCAACCCGGCACTACCCGGCAAACCCTCCAGGCAGTCGCCACCCGTCACTTCGGCAGGGGCTTCACCCAGAACCCACTCCGGTACCCTCTGGGCATCGACCCCATACGCAGTCTTCTGCTCATGAATCTGCCCGCGCAGTGTCTCCCAGCCTTCACTTGTATCTGATAGAATCGCGGCCTCAATCTGCGCCGCATGGGCGAAGAAAACATCCATCGGTTCATCGACGACTTTCCGCGCCACCAACCTTTCGCCCAAGGCGCGCAATCCGCTTCGCAACGGTCGGTTCAAGCGGGTCGTCTGATAGTGCTCAAGGTCGTCAAGACTGGTATAGGCACGGGCCAGCCGCAGGGTCTCGTAAACGAAGAATCTCATGGGCTCCGGCACTAGATTGAACAAACGGAGTTCCGCACGATGGGCGGCAATTTTCAACTCCCGTTGGTGATGCGCGGGAGACTCTCCCATCGGGGTTTGAAGAATCATCCGCAGGTTGTCCAACACCACCCACGGAGCCTCGGCCCAGGGCGGCTGATAGGCGTCGAAGTCGATTTCGCGGTGACCGTGATCCTGTAGAAACTTTTGAAAGCGCTCTTGGAATTCAGGAAATCGTTCGAGCGAGCTCCGGGCAATGATGGCCCGCGAATCATTCTCGTCCATCACGGAGGCCAATCCCGGTGTCGCGCGGATCATCCGTGCAAGGTCGAACAACTCCTTGTTGATTTGTCCCGTTTTGGTCTCGCACCATGCAAGCAGACCATCAAAAAGTTCGCGGGCCTCGCCGGCCCCGACCGCCAGAGTGATCAACCTCATCAAGACCCTGCAAAGCACTCCCTGGCTGATCGAAATGGCGATGTTGGGCCTGAAATAACGGGCACCGTGATCCACCACCTCGCGCACATGCCGCCACAGTTCGGCCTCGTCCATGGTCGCCAGCGGTGCCTGCATGAACTCACCGATCTTGATGAGATACGAATCAAGGTCACGCATCCAGGCCACCGGAAGGTCCTGCACCCAGCGGAGCTCTTCGCGAAGCTGTGGAATCTGAGGCAAGAGTTCATCGAAGCTGTTGAACACAAAAGGCGAACGCGCACCATAAATCGCGACGGCGTTCTGATTGCCATAAATATAGTGATCGATCCTTGCAAACCACTTGCCCGCGAACGGTGGATATCCCATCAGCCGGAAGGAATACGCCAGCGACTCGTGGAATCCGCTTTCAACGAAATCCCAGGTCAGCGGCGTGATCACATTTGGAAACCGCTCCGCCGATTCATCTCGCGTCCAACGCGCTGGAATCGTGGTGATCGGCCGTGACTGCAGCAGCCAGAGTTGCTCCCCCGCAAAGCCCCATTCGATGTCCTGCGGAAAACGGTAATGGCCCTCAACCCGCTCTAGCAGCTTTGCCAACCGGACCAACTGCGATTCATCCAGACAGGAATTTTCCGCCTCATCCCCGCTGATCTCGACTTCCTCGGTGCCACCCGCCGACACCACGATTTTACGGGTCTTGCGCGCGATGTGCGCCTTGCGAACGATCCCGGTTTTCCGGTCGATTTGGAACTGATCCACCTCGCCATCGCCGCTGACAACCGACTCTCCGAGCCCATGATTTGCATTGATCACACTCTCGCCAATGTCACCTGAAACCGGGTTGATGCTGAAGCCGACACCCGCAACATCACAGGGAATCATCCGTTGTACAACGACGGCCATTTCCGCCAGCGCGTGCGCAAACCCCTGCTGCTGGCGATAAGCGATGGCGCGGTCGTGCCACAACGAAAGATAGCAAGCCTTGATCCGGTCCACGATCTGTTCCGCGCCCGTCACATTGAGAAACGTGTCGTGCTGCCCGGCGAATGCGGCGCTGGCAAGGTCTTCCATGGTCGATGAGGACCGCACGGCGAATCCCTGCGATGCGGATTCATCGGCAAGCAACAATGCCACTTCGTCGAGCAGCGTTACCGGCATCGGCAACTGTTGCAACGCCTCTCTCAAGCGCCCGGCGTGCTCCACCAGCAACGACGGCTGATCCACGGGAAGATCCCGAATCATCTTTGCTAACAGCTCATTGGATCCGATGAAATCCCGGTAGGCCGCAGGCGACACCACGAAACCCCATGGCACCTCAAAACCATGCTGGGTGAG
>CANBTO010000430.1 GCA_947372405.1 Verrucomicrobiaceae bacterium | reverse complement strand
TGATCGCGGTCGAGCTGCATAAGGAATTGGCCGAGGCGACCGGGTATGGGAAGTGAAGAGGGATTTTTCCGCGAATTTTGCGGATTGCCGAACGTGCCCGGCAATGTCAGACTTCGGTCGTGAAATTCAGTCGCACCTGCCTGCTCGTGGCCTTCTCCGCATTATCGGTTCCGCTTGGGGCCGAGGAACCAAAAGGAGTGATTCCCAAGGACTTGGTTGATGATCCACACGTCCGCGAAGAGTTGGCGGTCAACGAGTTCACCGCGCCCTCGATTTCAAAATTGTTCGACACCTTGCAATTTCTGATGCCGATCGCGGAAGTGCCGCGAAAAATGCCGGCGCGGATGGCGCAGGATCGGGCGGACCTGGCGATCGAGCTGGGCTTTCTCATCGCCGACGGATTTCTGCTAGTGCAGGCCCAGCAGTTGGATCAGGTGCCGAATATGGCTAAAGATCTAACTCGCTATGGCAAGGCCCTGGGCGCGGGAGATCGCGTGAACCGCCATGCCGCAGGATTGCTAGATGCGGCGAAGAAGAATGATGTGGCGCAGTTGAAAAAGGAACTAACCGCCACCCAGCACGATGTGGAGGCGGAATTGGTTTCCCTGCGCGATGCGGATCTGGCGCACCTGATTTCGCTCGGCGGTTGGATTCGCGCGCTTGAGGTTTCGACCGTGGCGGTGGACAAACAATTTTCCGTGGAGCGCGCCCGCAAGGTCATGCGTGAGGACATCGCGGACTATTACACCGAGTCGGTCGCCGGGCTGGAACCGAAAATTTCCGAACGCCCGAACTACCTCGCCATGCGTGATCTGTTAGCCGGCCTCCGGACGGAGATGGTCTTGAAGGATGGCGAGGATCCGACGGTGCCGATGATGGCGGACCTCCGCAAGCAGGCCGCGAAGTTGGTGGAACTCGCACTTCAGCGTCAACAATGATCGCCCCTGCAGAATCCCGGATCGCGGTGCTCGGCCTCGGCATCATCGGCTCGCGTGCGGTGGGACGACTGCGCGACGCTGGTTGGCAAGTGAGTTGTTGGAATCGCACGCCCAAAGGGTTGCCCGGCGAGGCGGAGACGCCCGAGGCCGCCGTTACCGGGGCGGACATCATCTCGATCTATCTGAAAGACGCGGCGGCAATTAGGCAAACGGTCGGGCGGATCGAATCGCTGCTCGAACCCGGTCAGATTATCCTCAACCACGCGACTTTGGATCTGGAAACGACGCTCTGGTTGGATAAAATCTGCCTCACCCGCGCCTGTCGGTTTCTCGACGTGCCCTTCACCGGCAGCAAGGAGGCGGCAGCCGCTGGGAAATTGCTATATTACATCGGCGGTGATACTTCGCTGGTTGATGAACTGGGTGATTATCTAGCAGTCACGAGCAAGGGGCAGTTATACTGTGGCGCAATCGGAGCCGCCACGGTGGTCAAACTCGCCACCAATCTGGTTTCGGCCTGCACGGTGCAGGCGCTGGCGGAAGCGCTCGCCATCGCGGCCAGCCACGGGATTCCTGCAGACTGCATGGTCGCCGCGGTCGCCCAAGGCGCGGGAGCCTCGGTGCTCACTGGCATGAAACTGCCGACGATGGTTGAAGGAAATTTCGAGACCCATTTCTCACTTTCTAACATGCTCAAAGACAGTCGCTACATGCTGATTCTGGCGGCGGCCGCCGGCTTGGAAACACCCGCGATCACCGCCGTTTCGCAGCGGATGGAAGACCTGAACGCCGCCGGCTTAGGTGAACTGGATTACTCAGCGGTGGTGAAACCCTATCTGTTTCCGACGTGAGCGAAATCCAACGGATCGACCTCGGTAATCCGGCCTTGTTGGAATTTCGCGGTCCGGATGCAGTCCGCTTTCTCAACGGCCAACTCACCCAGGACGTGCGCCGCGTGGCGGGTGGGAAAATTTCGCTGCCCTCCTGCGTGACGGATGCGAAAGGGAAATTGCAATTCCGCGTGACGGTTAGTGATTCCGGCGACGGCGCGTTGTGGATCTCTTGCCCCACCGATCGTGCGGCAGATTTTGAAGCCCGCCTAACTCGCTATCTCATCGCGGATGACGTGGAAGTCTCCGATCTAACTGGGAGATATGGATTATTCCATTTCACCGGTCCCATGCCGGAAGCACCAGTGGGAGTGATTGCGCGGGGGTCGAATCGTTATGGGATGGCTGGGACGGATTGGTGGGTTCCTGCTAGATTAACAGTGGAATTTCCCGCTGAAATCCCCGTGCTGGAAGGTGACGCGCTGGAGGCCCTGCGGATTGCTAACGGAATCCCCGCATGGGGCAGTGAGCTGATCGAGGGTATGCTGCCACCGGAAGCCCTGCTAGAGGCCACGGATATTTCCTACAACAAGGGCTGCTATGTCGGGCAGGAAGTCATTTCCCGGATCAAATCGGCGGGCAAGGTGAACCGGCGGCTCACCCGCTTCATTTTCAACGCGGAAATTCCAGTGGTGCCGGGGCCGCTCGAAAACTCGGCGGGAGTGGTGACCAGCGTTTCCCCAATCGCCAACGAGGGTGTGCGCCATACCCTCGGCTATGTGAAACGCGGGGCCGGGGACTTGTTTTTCAAGGCGGCGGATGGTGAGGTGTATCCTGTGGGCATCCTCTAACTACGATTTTTTTATGCGGGTGTTCGCGCCTGCTTCCGCTATGAACCCGCGCGTGGCACTGCTCCTGGCGATCGAATCTTCCTGCGATGAAACCGCGGTGGCGATCATGCGTGGCGCGACGGGACAGGCGGCGGAGGTGCTCGCCTCGGAAGTTTCCTCACAGCTCGCGCTGCACCGTGAACATGGCGGCGTGGTGCCGGAACTCGCTTCGCGCAATCACTCGCTGCATTTGCGTGGGCTGGTCGAAAAAGCGCTGCGGGACGCCGGGGTGGAGATGGGGGAAATCGACGCTTTCGCCGCCACGACCGGCCCAGGCCTTGCGTCCTCGCTGTTGATCGGCAGCACGGCGGCGAAGGGCATGGCCTGCGCGCTCAACCGGCCATTTCTCGGTATCAATCATCTCGAAGGTCATCTGCTCTCGCCGTTTCTCGACCTAACATCCGTGCCGCCGCATGTCGCGCTGATCGTTTCTGGCGGACACACGCTGCTGCTGGATGTCGAGGGTCCGGGAGTCTATCGGAAACTAGGCAGCACCCGTGATGATGCCGCCGGTGAGGCTTACGACAAAGTGGGGAAAATGTTAGGCCTGCCGTATCCGGGTGGCCCGGAGATTGAAAAAATCGCCCTGACTGGAAATCCTTTCGCCTATGATTTTCCCCGCTCGATGCTGCACGAACCGCACTTGGATTTCTCGTTCTCGGGCCTGAAAACGGCGGTGCTCTACACCTTGCAGCGTGAATCGGGCATTTTTTCCGTGGCGGATGTGGCTGCCTCATTTCAGCAGGCGGTGATCGAAATTCTCGTGCGGAAAACCCTACGCGCGGCGCAACAAGCGGAGCGCCAGCACATCGCCCTATCCGGCGGAGTCAGTCTGAACCGGGCCTTGCGCGCGGCCTTTCACGCCGCCGTTGAAGGCGAGGGGATGAAGATTTCTGTCGCTCCGCCTGAGCTTTGCACGGACAATGCAGCGATGATTGCCTTCGCCGCCCTGCTGCGGCATCTAGCGGGCGAGTGTTCACCCTTGGACGGGGACATTCACCCGAATTTGCCGCTGGTCTAAATTTTCTCCATCTGATTGAAAGGAGCATCAAGATGAACTACAAAACCCTGGTTTTTGATTTTGACGGCACCATTGCCGATACCCTTGGCGAGACGCGACTGATCTTCAACCGCATCGCCCCGGACTACGGCATTCGTGAGGTGGCCGAGGAGGAACTAAACCATCTCCGCCACCTGTCGCTCAAGGAATTGCTCGTCCACCTTAATATTCCCAAGCGCCGCGTGCCCGCCCTGATCACCAGAGGCACCGGCATGATGCGGGGAAATATCACACAACTTCAGTTGATCCCCGGTATGAGCGAGGTGCTGGTCGAGCTGCGCCGACACGTTCGCAGTTTCGGGATTCTGACGTCCAACGCCACCGCCAACGTCGATCTTTTCCTGAAAACCCACGGCCTGCGCGAGCAGTTCGACTTCATTTCCTCGACCTCCAAGCTCACCGGAAAATCGAAGCACCTCAAGGCCATCCGCAAGACGTTTTCCCTGCGCCCGGAGGAAATGCTGTATGTCGGCGATGAAATACGCGACGTGAAGGCTTCGCAAAAGGCCGGCATCCCCATCGCTGCTGTCACTTGGGGTTTCAATTCCCGCGAGTCGCTCGCCGCCTCCAAACCGAATTATCTCTTCGACCAACCTACCGATTTCCTGCGCCTGCTGAGCGAGCAATGAGCAAGCTCCGGGTTGACAGCGCCGGGCCGGAGTGGGCAACCTCCCGCATGTCGGATGCGCAATCGCCAGAACCTAATCACCCGTCCCCGGGATCGGACACCCAACAGCTCGCCGCCGGGACGCCCGCGAAACCCAACATCCCGCCAGCGGTCGCTCTGGCTTTCGTGATCATTGCTTTGTTAGGCGTGTTGATTGTAATGGCGTTGAAAATCGGCTCACCACCTGCGCCGGACATCGACCCCGATTTGGCGAAGACCAAAGCGGAACTCAGCGCACTCGGCAACGAATACAACCGTGAGCGCGTAGCGATGGGGCTGCGACCGCTCGAAGGCAGTTCCGAGCCGATCGAGGACATCGCGGCCCGGCTGAAAAAGGACGCGGATTCTTTGGTCGGTCTGGCAGGTAGCTATCAGAAATTACTTGCGGAAAAAGACGGTGAAGTCTCTGCGAGAAATGCTGAAATCCTGCGCTCCGAGCAAATCCGCCAAAGCCTCGCCTCGGAATGCAAGCGGCTTCAAGACGATCTCCAGCGTGCTTTGGTCAGCGGCTCGGACTCGGACCTGCTCCGGCGCGATCTAGCGGATGCGAAGGCTCAGCGCGATGCCATTTCCGCAGAGCTAGCCGACGCTAAGGAGAAAATGCGGACTATGACCACGGGGGCCTCCGCCGATGACTACGCCGATCTCAAGCGCCGCTATGATGAGGCGGTCCGGGCCAAGGATTT
>CANBTO010000429.1 GCA_947372405.1 Verrucomicrobiaceae bacterium | reverse complement strand
AAGCACCGCAGCGAATCATTTTGGGCGGGAACATACGGAAGTTGGGCGGGAGTTGTCGACGCTTTGGGAGACGGAGCGATGACCCTGTGCGGATTCGCGGCGACCAGTGATCGCCGCCACATGCAAAAACGCCCCGGAACCTTGCGGTTGCGGGGCGTTTGCAGACGGGCGCTTGAGCGGGGAAATCAGGCGTAGGCGGCGGTGGCGCGGCGGAGTTCGCGCATCAGGCTGCGGGTCTCGTCCTGCCAGCCATTAAGCACCTCACGGGAGAGCTGGACGCGGTCGGCGACGGCTTTTTCCAACTCGTGGTAGTTGGCGGAAAGTTTTTCGACCATTTCGTGCATGGCATCGGCCGCACGGTGGGCGCGGCTGTGCGGTTGCTCGCGCATTTCGGCGAGTTGGAGTTGGGCCTTGCGGCGGGCTTCACCCATTTCCGCGAGGAGGATGCGCCCGTCTGGCACGCGGCGCAGGCCATCGACGAGGCCGAGCTTGGAGAGCGTCCAGATCGTCCACTTGCTGGGGTCCCACTGCCAGGGTTTCACGCCATTGCGGTAGTCATGCTGGAACTCGTGGTGATAGTTGTGATAACCCTCGCCGAAGGTGAAAAAGGCCATGAGGGCGCTGTCACGGGCGCTGTGACTGGAGGAGTAGGGTTGCCGGCCTAAGATGTGGCAGAACGAGTTGATGAAAAACGTGCAATGCTGGGCCACGACAATGCGGGCGACGCCGGGGATGAGAAAGCCGCCTAGCACGCCGAGCCAAGGATTCAGGCCCATTTTCAAATTCCAAATATAGCCGAGGGCGCAGGGGATGATAACGCCCACCACAAACCCGATCCAATGGACGTAGCGGTGCTGCCACATGACCAGCTTGTCCTTGCGGAGATCGGCCACGTTATCCATCGATGGCTCGGGATTGAGCTTAAACAGGAGCCAGCCGATGTGCGCCCAGAAGAAGCCCTTGGAAATGTTATACGGATCTTCCTCGTGATCGACATGTTTGTGATGCAGGCGGTGGTCGGAGGCCCAGTTGAGGCAGGAATTTTCAAAGGCACAGGCCCCAAAAACGAGGGTGAACAGTTTGACCGGGCCTTTCGCTTTGAAGGACAAATGCGAGAACAACCGATGGTAGCCGACCGTGATGCTCATCATGGTCGCGGTGACATAGAAGGCGAACATGGCGAACTGAAACCAGTCGAGGCCGACTTTGTAGAGATAGATCGGCAGGCCAATGAGGGCCATCAGGGCGGTGCCGATGAGGAAAGAACTGGTGATCCAGTTCACGCGGTCGAAGGGAATGCGGTGATTTATATTCATAATGGGTGGTTTTAAAACCCTGCCACAGCCGGATGTTTAACCGGGCGGTCGACACAAGTGCGTGCCAATAGCGGAAGGACGGGCTCCAATACTCGACGCGCCACCCCATAGCAAGCCTCCGTTTTTTCAAAAACCCGGCGGGTTCTGGCTTGACAAGCCGCAGACGATCCCGCATCTACCGCGCCCCGAAGAAACTGCGGACCAAACCAAACCAACCAAGAATCATCGCATGCGTGGAGTGACTATGAAAAAAGGAGAGCCCGTTGACCGTGCTCTCAAGCGCCTTAAAACGAAGCTGGATAGCGAGGGCATCCTTGAGGAAATGCGCCGCCGCCGCGCATTTGAAACGCCAACTGAGCGCAAGCAACGCAAGCTGCGTTCCGCCTCCAAGCGCAATAAAATCCGCTGGCGCTTCTCGAATGCACCGGTCACCGAGCGGACCGAGGCTGCTGAATAATTTTCCAGGTTCCGCAAACCAGGGTGAGAAACGGGTGCCGATTGGCATCCGTTTTTTTGTGCAGTGACATCTTCATAGCACTAAATTCTAAACAAGACGCCCCATCCCCTATCCACTATCCCCGATCTCCTCCTCCGCATCCCTTCGCGATCTTTGCGGCTCGGCGGTAAAGTCTTCCCATAAATTATGATTTCCACCGCTGCCATGTCCGATGACACTGCGCCGCAATGATCGAGCGCGTATTCCTCGGCTGGGACCAGCCATTTCTAACACGGTCGGTGGCGTGGCTGCTAGAACGGCGCGATGAGCTGCCGGGCATGACGGTGGTGGTGCCCACGGCGCAAAGCGGTCGCCGCCTGCGCGAGGCACTGGCCGAGGCGGCGGGTGCGCTGTTAGCTCCTAAAGTGGTGACGCCGGGATCGTTCCTCCAAGCCCGCGATGCCGAGGCGGCCGCAGTTTGGATCGAGCGGGTGGCTTGGGTGGAGGTGTTAGAATATGTCGCGGATTGGTCGGCCTACGCGGCGCTTTTTCCCGAGGCCCCGGACCCCGGCACCGACTGGGCCGGCGGGCTGGCGCTGGAAATGGTTAGGCTCCGGCAGACCTTGCAGGAAAACGGCCTGTTACTGACCACCGCCGCACGGAAATTGCAGCAAACGGTGGAGGCAGAGCGCTGGGAGGCACTCGGCGGGCTGGAAGATCTGGTCGAGCGAAAATTGTCAGAATGGAACCTGAAAAGCCGCAGCCGGATGCTGGCGGAGGGGGTGAAGATACCGCCTGGAATCGCCCGCATCGTCCTCGCAGGTGTGACCGATATGCCGCCGCTGGTGGAGCGGGCGTTGCTGGCGTGGGATGGCCCGGTCGCGGTCTTGATCGGCGCGCCGGAAGGCGAGGCTGAAGGATTTTCACCACTCGGTCGCCCGCTGGCAAACTGGGCAGAGCGCCCGCTGCCAAACCCGGAAGGTTCCTTGTCCGTTGTGGCCGATCCCCGGCAACAGGCGGCAGAGGCACTGCGCGCGATCGCGGAAAAACAGACCGTTTCTAACGACATTGCACTGGGCTCGGCAGATACGGAAGTCGGCGATGAACTGGCGCGAACCTTCACCCACGCGGGCTGGACCGCCTTTCATCCGGCGGCGGCACCGGTGACGGGCGGGCTATTCCGTTGGTTTGGCATCTGGCGGACGTGGCTATCCGAGCCGACGCTCGCCACTCTAGCAGATCTACTTTCGCTCCCGGAAACTGGCGTGCTCGTCGCTGGCAAGCGGGCACAAAAGGCCAAGCGCTTGGCCGAGCTCCGGGATGAATGGATGGTCGTGCGGACGGAGGATTTGCAACGCCGATGCGCTGGGGGAAATTTCCGCAACGACTCTGACAAGGAATCTGCCGGAGAACTTTGCCAAGCCGCAGTGGCGCTCGAAGGCTGGCGTGCGAGTTTTCTAAGCGGCGATTTCGGCGCGACGCTGGCACGGATGTTAGAAATACTCGCCCGCACCGGACCGGCAACAGCGGAAAATTCTAACACTCTAGCGGAATGGCTCACCACCGCCGCGCCAGTGATCAGTCGGGTGAAACGCGGGCCGGGATTTTGGCTCGAGCTGATGCTTGCCGCCGTGCCATCCCCCACCCCGCTACCGCCCGCCGGGCGCGTGCTCGATGTACAGGGCTGGCTGGAACTTTTCCACGAACCGGGCCGCCATCTCGTGTTGTGCGGCATGAACGAGGGCAAGGTCCCCGCCCGCAGCGGCGGCGAGCCGTGGCTGAGTGAGGCGAGCCGGGCGATGCTGGGACTGATCCAAGACGCGGACCGCGCGGCGCGGGATGCATTCTTATACCAATCCATGTTAGAATGCCGCCGCGTGGGTGGCCGGGTGGATGTGATTTGTGGAAAATCCGGAACCGGGGGCGAGCCGCTGTTGCCATCGCACCTGCTGTTAGCCAGCACACGTGAGGAATTGCCAGCACGGGTGAAGACGCTGTTCAAGGACATCGAACCGCCCGACGCCGGCCTGCGCTGGCATGCGGATTGGCAATGGACGCCCGCAATCCTCGACCCACCGCAAAGCCTGGGCGTGACCTCACTGCGCGATTATCTCGCCTGCCCATTCCGTTACTACTTGAAAAATGTGGTGAAAATGCAGGGCATGGAACCCGGGCGGATGGAGTGGAATCGCCGCGACTTCGGCACCGTTACCCACGAGGTGTTAGAACGCTGGGGCCGCGACACTGAGGCCCGCGAGTGCGACGACGCTGCGGCGATCCACGCCTGGCTCTGTGCGGAACTCAAGCGCGTGGTGGCCGAGTGGTTCGGCCAGCGCGTGCCGCTTGCGATCCGCATCCAAGCGGAGGCGATCCAGCAACGTTTGCTCTGGCTGGCGCAGGTGCAGGCGGGTATCCGGGCGGACGGCTGGCAGGTCGTCGATGTCGAACGCTCGGTCAAGCTGACGATGGCTGACGGTCGGATTCTCAGCGGCAAGATCGACCGGATCGACCGCCATCGCGACACAGGCCAACTGCGGGTGCTGGATTATAAAACCGGAAAAGTTGATAGCGCGGAGCGGGCGCACCGCAAGAAAATCACCGCGAACAGTAAGTTGCCAGGTCACCTGACCCATGACTGCCCGGCTATTTATGGCGGTGAGGAAAAGGGCAAGCCGGTGTATTTCCTCTGGCACAACCTGCAACTCCCGCTCTACGCCGCTGCCCTTGTAAGTCGGGGGGAAGTCCTGCCGACACCCTGTTATTTCACCATCAGCACCACCGCCGCCGAAGTAAAACTCACCGAATGGACGGATTTTGAAATGGCGGACCTCGAAGCCGCAACCGCGTGCGCCGTGTGGGTGGCCTCACAAATCGCCGCCAAGGTATTCTGGCCTCCTGCGGAAAAAGTGACTTACGACGACTATGCCGTGCTGGCAGCAGGTCGGAACTTCGAGGCGGCATTCCAATTCTAACACCATCACTCAGAACAGCGGCGATTGCGGAAAAAATATCCGCTGGACTGCCCAAGTGACGCCCGCAACCGCAACGAATACGGAGCCAACGGTCTGCACCTGCGGCGTCCATTTCTTGAGTGGTAATAGGATGATGAAGGCGAGGGCGAGCACGGAAATCTGCGCCAATTCCACGCCGACATTGAATCCCAGTAGCGGCCCTGTTAGCTGGTCGCGCGGAATGTTGCCGAGTTTATCCGCGAGCACGCTGGCGAAGCCGAGGCCGTGCAGCAGCCCGAAGCAAAAGACGAGAATCATCCGCTGCCTACCGAATTTGTGGACCACCAGGTTTTCAATTCCCACCCACGCGATACTCAC
>CANBTO010000428.1 GCA_947372405.1 Verrucomicrobiaceae bacterium | reverse complement strand
CACTAGTTGGCGGCGCTTCAAGGTTCAAGCACGGCATCCGGCGGCTCACTTCGCCAGTGTGGTCCGGGCTTCCCTGCAAAGTGGTTCGTAAACCTGAAGGATCGGAAAGCACAAGATATGGTGCTTTTTTGTTATGAACCATACCTCATGCGGTATGGTTTCTCCTCAATCGTTGCAGACGGCCGGGAAGGGGACTAGCTTTCCGAACGCCCACTTCCCTCTCGGGCGGAACCTAACGTCCTGTCTGCATGTATCTCAAAACACTCGAAATCCTCGGCTTCAAGTCCTTTGCGGACAAAACCGTCTTTGAATTCGCCGAAGGCGTGACCGGCATCGTCGGCCCGAATGGCTGCGGCAAGTCCAACGTGGTCGATGCGATCCGCTGGGTGCTCGGCGAAACCTCGGCCAAGGCCCTGCGCGGTGGTGAAATGGCGGACGTCATCTTCAACGGCACCGAAAAACGCAAGCCGCTCGGCATGGCGGAAGTCACCCTGACGATGGCCGATTGCGAAGGGCCGCTCAAAGTGGATTTCAATGAGGTCGCGCTCACCCGCCGGGTTTTCCGCGACGGCCGCTCGGAATACCGGATCAACGGCACCCTATGCCGCCTCAAGGACATCCATGACATGCTCATGGACACCGGCATCGGCCGCACCGCTTACTCGATCATGGCGCAAGGCCAGATCGACCAGATCCTGTCTTCCAAACCCGAAGAACGCCGCGCGGTGTTCGAAGAAGCCGCCGGCATTACGAAATTCAAACGCGAGAAAAAGGAAGCGCTTCGCAAACTGGAATACACCGAGGCCAATCTGCTCCGCGTTTCCGATGTGCTTGCCGAGCAAGAGCGCCGGATGAACTCGCTGCGCCGCCAGGTCGCCAAGGCCCGCCGCTATCAGGCGCTCGCAGCCGACACCCGCGTGCTCGACACGCACCTCGGCCACAAGAAATTCGTCGAACTCACCGCCGAGCGCGATGAGCTTCTAACTTCTATCAGAGGACTCGAAGTGCGCGACACCGAGCTCGAACGCCAGCTTCCCGCGAAGGAAGAAGCGGTATCCGAAGCCCGCGCAGCGGCACGCACCTTCGAAGGAGAACTTGCCGAACTCCGCCATCGTTCCAACGAGCACAAGAACGCGCTCAACTCCGCGCAAGGCCGGATGGCTTTCAACGAGGAGCGGAAAGCCGAGCTCGAATCCCGCATCCGCCAGAACCACGAGGACATCTACGCCACCCGCGAAAAACTCGCCCAACAGGAATTCGACTTCATCGCCGCCAACGAATCGTTGGAACAACTGACCCGCCTCATCGCCGAGAAGGAAATCCAGCTTGCCGAAGCCGAAGACCGCACCAAGGGCACCCGCGAGGAACGCGAACGCATCGAAACCGCCTTGCGCGAAATCCGTGGCGAGGCGAACCGCACGCAGACGATCATCGCCACCATGCAGGCCAAGATCGAGAGCGCCCTCTCCCAACTCGAAGGCACCCGCGAACGCGCCCGCCAGCTCGCCGATGAGGAACAACGCCTCAATCTCGAACTTGAGGAATTCCGCGCCGAACGCACGCGCATCGCCGAGCAAGTGGAAGCCACCGGTGCCCAGCTCGCCGATCTCGAAGAAGCCTTCCAATCCGCTGAGCGCGCCTATCAGCACACCCGCGGCGACCTCGATGCGGCCCGCACGGCCGCTGTTGAGTCGAACAAGATTCTCGCCCAGCGCTCCGCCCGTTTCCAGGCCGTCCGCCAGCTGGTGGAAAGCGGCGAGGGCTTTGAAAAAGGCACGCAGAACGTGTTGAAGGGCCTCGGGAATCCGGATCAATACAAACCGACCATCCACGGTGCGCTCGCCTCGTTCATCGAAGCTGACAACTCGTGCGCCCGGGCGATCGAAGCCGCCCTTGGCACGCACCTGCACGCCGTGCTCGTCCATGACCAGGCCGCCGCCGAGGCGATCATCGGCCGTCTAACCGAAAAACAGCTAGGTGTCGCCGCCATTCTTCCGGAGACCTTTGTCCCGCACTCCGCCGGCACCCAGATGGAAGCGCTGCCGGAAGGAGCAACCGCCTGGGCACTGGATCGCATCAAGTCCGACAAACGTGTTTCGGGAGTCATCGAACGTTTGTTAGAGCGCGTGCTCATCGTGCCGAACCTCTCCACCGCCCTGCGTCTCCGTGCCAATCATCCGGGCGTGACCTTCGTCACCCTCGCCGGCGTGATGCTCAGCGGTGAAGGCATGCTGCGCGGCGGCGCTACCGCCGAAGGCACCACTTCCGTGCTCGAACTCCGCAACGAAGTCCGCGCCCTTGAAGCCGAGGTTTCCTTGCTAACAGAAGCCGACGAGGCCGCGCGCAACCGCGTGACCGAACTCGAAGCGAACCTCGAACGCCTCCGCGAGGAAGTCGAGGTTTCACGCGAGCGCCTGCAACGTCAGAAAGTCGAACTCTCGACCCTGCAAGGCCAGCTCAGCCTCGCCACCCGCGAGGTGGAGAACTTCGAGACCAAGGTGGAAAACGTCCGATGGGAACGTGGTGAACTCGAAAACCGCGAACGCGCCGCTGCCGAAAGCCGCGAGCATCTGGAGAGCGAACTCGCATCCTCGCGCGACCGCCTTGAGTCGCTGGAAAGTGAGAACCGCCGCTTGCAATCCGAGGCCGACGCCGCGGTGCATCGTGAACAGGAACTCAGCGCCGCGCTCAACGAACTGCGCACGGACCTTGCCGTCGAGCGCCGCTCGAAACAATCCGCCGAGGAACTGCAGAAACCGATGGAAGCCCGCCTCTCGGAGCTCCGCGAAATCTCGATCCGCCGCGAGACGGAAATCGAAGCCTTCACCCAGCGCATCGAGGGAGCGACCGCCGAAAACGCCCGCCTTGCAGAAGAGTGCGAGACCCATCGCGCCGAAGTCGAAGACCTGCAAGTCGAGATCAACACCCGCTCCGAAGGCCGTGCTGTTTTGTTAGAAGCCATCGAAACCGCCGAGACCCAGCTCGCCGCCGTCCGCCGTGATCACGCGAAGGTCGCCGAGCAGAAAGGCCGTGAGGAAGTCGCCGCTACCAAGCTCGACCTCCGGTTGGAAAACCTCACCAACTCGATCCAGGAGCGTTATCAGATCGACCTGTCCACCTTCGAGCCGGACGCTCACGCGCTGCTCGCCAGCATCGCCTCGCAGAAAGCCCTGCAATCCCGCGGCGGCCGCCAGGTGATCGTCGCCGGCGAGGAGTCTGGCGAAAACTCCGAAGAGGAGGAAATGCCCACCATGGTCGTGGATGGTACCAGCGATGACGACATCGAGATCCCCGGTGACATGACCGGCGAGCCGGACTGGACTTTCGTCGAATCCATCGTCACCGACATCAAGCGTCGCCTCGATGCCATGGGCCCCGTCAACCTCGACGCCATCGAGGAGTTCGAGGAACTCGAGGAACGCTACAACTTCCTCAAGAACCAGCACGACGACCTCGTCGCCTCGAAAGCCGAGTTGCTCGAAGTCATCGACCGCATCAACACGGAAACCCAGCGCCTGTTCTCCGAGACCTTCGCCCAGGTCAGAATCAACTTCCGCGAGATGTTCAAGGAGCTCTTCGGCGAGAAGGGCGAGGCCGACCTCACCTTGTTGGACGAGAACGATCCGCTCGAATCCGGCATCGAGGTCACCGCCAAGCCGCCCGGCAAGAAGCTGCAGTCGATCACGCTTCTATCAGGTGGCGAGCGCTCCATGACCGCCGTCGCGCTGTTGTTCTCGATCTACATGATCAAGCCCAGCCCGTTCTGCGTGCTCGACGAGCTCGACGCCCCGCTCGACGAATCCAACATCAACCGTTTCGTCAAGGTGCTCGATCGGTTCATCGACCGTTCGCAGTTCATCATTGTCACCCACTCCAAACGCACCATGGCCCGCGCCGACGTGATGTATGGCGTGACCATGGAGGAGTTCGGTGTTTCCAAGCCCGTCGGCATGCGCCTCACCAACGCCGACGACACCAAGTCCGGAGCCAATCCAAACTCCGCCGCACAGAAAGCCGCCCTCAGGCTCGACGCGTGACGCGCTGACAAAAAAGATCTCCAGACAGGAGAGGGAAACCAGGGGTGGAGCGGACGGTCCGAGTGGATCCCGCTCCACCCCTAATGCTTTAGGGGGGCGCGGATGGACGCGTAACAAAGAAAGAATTTTGAACCGCAAAGACGCAAAGGAGCGCAAAGAGGATTGATGGATGGCAGGGACCGATCCTCCGGGCGGTCCTGAGCAAGAGTTGCGAATGAGGGCCCAATGAAGGAGTTGCCGCAGCTTCATGGGCGTTCCATTCCCGTTCCTTGCGCCGGACCGCCCGGAGGATCGGTCCCTGCCCTTTCGGTGATTCATTGGACTGCATGATCATTGCGCCCGACCGGAATCATCGGCCTCCCATTGGCGGCGGCCCGGATTGGAGCTTCGCGAACCTGGACGGAGGCGATCCGCAAGCCGGGGAAGAGCACTGCGCATGACATCGGGATAGGCTTTCCGTCATGTAGGGCAGACAATTTGTCATGATGCCGGTGTTTGAACTTGAGATGCGGCAGGAATTTTTCATCTTCAACTTGATCATCGGGTTGCTTGCTGGATGTCATGAGAAATCCAACCAGTTATCGAACGGCTCGGGCGTGGCTACCACCCAACAAATCCAGATCAAGTATGTCAAAGCGAAGGAGGTGGTCAACGGGTTGCGTCAAGTCTTCTCTGACGAGAATCATGAAATCCAATTTTCTGTGGCAGACGATGTTGAGTCTGTCGAAATCCAAACTCGAAATGAGTCTCTTCTGGCACGGGCGATCACGACAATCAAGGAACTGGACCAGCCCGCGAGCGATCCTCACACGGAATTCGTGTCCGTGAAATGGGTGGACTTGGATATGGCTGCCATGGCCATGAAACTGGTGTCACGAAATGAGACTTTCCAGGCCGTGGCTGAACCACGAACCAGGCGGATGTTTCTCATGGGATCTCCATCAGAAATCAAACGTGCGACAGGAATTCTTCGGATGTTGGATGCTGCTTCCGCTGTTTTTTCTGACAAACGATAAGTGTCGAAACTGAATTGAGGTTAGGTCAGATGGCAGGGACCGATCCTCCGGGCGGTCCGGAGCAAG
>CANBTO010000427.1 GCA_947372405.1 Verrucomicrobiaceae bacterium | reverse complement strand
GGCTGCGTGCGCTGTTAGGCATCATGCGGCGGGAGGACATTGCGCCAATGGATCACGTCGTTACCCTAGCACGTGAGCTGGACCGGATGCACGGCACGAGCGGCTTCGGCGATTGCAAGTCAATGGGCGAGCTGACCGCGATGCACATTTCCCTAATGCTCGACATCAAGCCGACGGCGGTCGGTTGAGAAACGGTTAGTGTTAGCTTGCGGGTTCTAACCGCGCCGTCATGGCGAGGTAAATTTTGAGTTTCCCATAACTGATTCGGCCTTCGAGTTGATCGAAAATGGGTTTCAGCGTGACACCATCATGGCCCTCCATGGCGGCTTGGATTTCCTGTTCCTCGGCGGCGGTGTAGAAGGCCCGGGGATCGAAGCGATCCCCGTTTTCGATGGCTTGGGCGAGGTGGCTCTCGATGGTGGAAACGGTGAGCGCGCGGGCTTCGGCGATTTGGTCGATGGATGCACCGTTTTTGAAAAGCTCAAGGGTGACTGCGGCAGTCCCGCCGGTGATGCCCGGCAGGCGTGGCGCGGGTGCGGGTGCGGCGACGGTTTCGAGCGGGGTGAATATCTGGGCGATGTTTTCCTTCAGCCAAGCACGGATCGTAGTGAGAAACGTCTCGCCGTAGTCCTCGCGTTTTTTCTCGCCGACGCCGGGGATGCGGAGCAAGGCATCTGCGGTTTCCGGGTAGTCGCGGCTGAAGTGGCGCAGCGTGACATCCGAGAAAACCACATAGGGCGGCACATTCCGGGCATCCGCCAGTTCCTTGCGGAGGGCGCGCAGCCGCTCGAAGAGGCCGGGATCGCAGGGGATGTCGCCGCTGCGGACCAGCGACTTGGCACGCGGAGTGGCCAGCGGGCGGGTGAGTATGACGGTTTCGCGCCTTTTCAGGACATCGATCCCGCGCTGGCTAACAGACACGGTGGGAAATTGATCCGTGCTGGCAGCTAACATGCCTGCCCGCAGCAACTGGCGGCCAAGGTCCACCCAGTAGGGACGCGACTGGTCCTTGCCGATGCCGTGGGTGGTTAGACTGTCGTGTTTCCAGCGCTGGATTTTCTCTGACATGCCGCCGGTCAGGACCTCGGCGACGTGGTTGAGGCCGACGCTGAAATTTCCGGCCTGGCGGATTCGCAGCACGCAACTTAGCAACTTCTGGACATCCGTGGTGGCGTCCCATTGCTCACGCGGATGCAGGCAATGGTCGCAAGCCCCGCAATTTTCCTCGGGCCAGATCTCGCCGAAATATCCTAACAGGCTGAGGCGGCGGCAGGCATCGTTCTCGGCGAAATGCGTCATCTGGTCGAGCTGGTGGCGGGCCACGTCCCGGGCCTGTTGGTCCGGGATCTCGTCGAAAAATTTCATGTATTTCATCACATCGCCCCGTGAGAACAGCAGCAGACAGTCGGCGGGCAGGCCGTCACGCCCGGCGCGCCCGGTTTCTTGATAGTAGCCCTCGATGTTTTTCGGCAGATCGGCGTGGATGACGTAGCGGACGTTCGGTTTGTTGATGCCCATGCCGAAGGCGACGGTGGCGCAGACGATCTTGGCCTCGTCGCGGAGGAAGGCGTCCTGATTTTTCACCCGTTCTGCGGCATCGAGTCCGGCATGATAGGCGACCGCGGAAAATCCTTGGGCGCGCAGGGTGGCGGCGAGAGCTTCTGTGGTTTTGCGTGACTGGCAGTAAACGATGCCTGAGTCGTCGGGGCGGGCGTTGGCGAAATTGCAGACCTGCGCTGCTGCCCCGGACTTGGCGGCGACTTGATATTTTAAATTCGGACGGTTGAAGCTCGCGAGGAAAACCGCCGCATCCCGGAGTTCGAGTTGTTTGACAATATCCCCGCGCACCCGTTCCGTCGCGGTGGCAGTTAGAGCGAGCACCGGGATGTTCGGGATCACCTGTCGCACCTCGCGCAAACGCCGGTATTCCGGGCGGAAATCGTGGCCCCACTCGCTGATACAATGCGCCTCGTCCACCGCCAGTGCGGCGATTTTCCATGCCTGCAAGCGCCCGAGAAAATCCGGCAGCATCAAGCGTTCCGGCGAGACGTAGAGGAGCTGATAGTTTCCCGCATCCAGCCCGTCGATCCGCCGCCGCGCCTCGCCGCCATCGAGCGACGAGTTGAGAAAGGTCGCCGCCACTCCGCTGGCTTCCAGTTGATCGACCTGATCTTTCATCAAGGCGATCAGTGGCGAGACCACGACCGTCAGGCCCTCGCGGACCAAGGCGGGGAGCTGATAGCAAAGGTTTTTTCCGGCACCCGTTGGCAAAATCGCAAGCGCGTCCCGCCCGGCCAGCGAGGTTTCCATGATCTCGCGTTGGAGCGGGCGGAAGTCGTCGTAGCCGAAGGTTTGCTTGAGGCGGCTGGAGAGGGATGGCAGGCTCATGAAGCGAGCGAAAAGTGATCGTTTGAACAGGTCAAGCGGAAAAGTGCCTTCGCCGGAAAAATGCCTGCTTGCGAGTTGCGCGTGGGCGGGCTTTTTTAGTCGCACTCGCCAGATCCTAAAACCTGCAATTCCCCCCCCATGAATCCACGCCGTCTCGCCATGCCCTGCCTGCTCGGGATTTGCGCGGCGACGCTGCTTCTAACCGCTCATTCGTATTCAAAGGAGGAGCGCCTCGAAGCTCTCGTCGAGGGTTCGCGGACAGCCATGAAGAGCGGGCGTTGGGAGAAGGCACTTGATTTCAACACCCGGGCAGTTGTTAGTTATGGGAAAGACAATCCGCTGATAACGTTCGGCGCACAATTCGGCGCGATCTATTATCACAAAGGTGTGTGTGAGATGAAGTTGAAGAAATGGCAGGAAGCGATCACATCATTCGAGACTTGCTATCGGGATTTCCCAAACAACGGCACGTCAGCCGAACGGGCGAATCCCTATCAAAAAACCGCGCTCCTCAAATGCGGTGAGGCGGCGATGGGTGCGGAAAATTGGGAACTCGCGATTGGTCAGTTTGCCAAATTCATCGAAGAGCGTGACAAGACCCGCGACCGATTTTCTCACGGCGCATTCTATATCAACAACGCGGTCTGCCAATACAAGCTGGGGCACATTGCCGAGGGCAATGACAACCTGGAAATCGCGATCCACAACAAGGTCGATTTCCCCACTCCAAAAACCGAGATTATCGCGGCCTTCCAAGCGCTCGTCGTTGCGGTAATTGAGAAAAAAAACGAGCAGGCCTTGTTGGATTTCATTGACAAGAACCGTGGCGAACTCCTTGCCGAACCGGGTGAAACAGATACTTACCCACAGGTCTTTCTCAAGCTCGCGGGCGATGCCTGCGCGGCAGGAATGCAACGTGCGGCACTTGCTATTTATCAGATTTCACCTCCCTCCGCTGCCGTCGCGCAGGGAGCCGATTCAACCGATGTCATCAGGCTGGCCGGGGTCGCGCTGATCCATGAAAAAAACGGCAACACCCGGGGCGCGTTCGCCGCTTATCAACAAATCGAATTATACGATCCGAATTCCACAAACCGCGAGAATTTTATCTATCAACTTATCCGCACCGCCTCGCTCATTGGGGAGGCGGATGTCGCACGAAAATATGCAAGTAGCTTGGCCAAACTGTTTCCCAATTCCCCGCATCTGGCGGAAATTCGTGCGGCGGGCATCGACATCACTGAGAACGCATCCCCCACGCCGTCGGTCAGATCCGATGAGCACAAACCTACCGTAAAGCCAGCCGTTAGGACGCGTGAGATGGCCGACGCCATCGCGCTCTATCAAGGCCGGAAATATCATGAGGCGAAGGCGGCGTTCAACGCCATCAAAGGCCGCCATAAAGCCGCTGGGTTGGCCGCATTTTACGAAACCGAATGTCTGCGGAAATTGGGTGATCTGGAGGGCTTAGCCCATGCGCGCAAAGCACTGGTGAAAGACCCCGAACTCGGCGCGGACCGGCTCCGCCAGTTGGAAATCGACGCGCTTTGGGAGGAGGTGCGGACGAAAAATTGGGACAAGCTCGCGCAGGTCGATTTCCCCATCCGCCTGCCCGCCGATCAACGCGCCCAAGTCGCCTATTGCCAAGCCCTAGCGCTTGAAAACAGCGGGAATGCGAGAGCGGCCCTCAACGCCTACAACATCGCCATGACGGCGGACGCGGGAGCCTCAGAGGAAATCGCCCGTCAAGCCGCTTTCCGCGTGCTGCGGATTCATCAGGCCGACCCCGAGGTGCGGGCCGTGCTAAGCAAGTGGGGGACACCGGAAGTGCAGGACAGCCCAGGGTTTTCCCGCCTCCGTGAAGCTGCCGCCGTCGCGTCATTGTTCGAGCTTTCTCTGGGAGCCGGAACGCCATTACCCCCAGAGTTCAAGGACTTCTTGAAAGCCAAAACCGGCGGCTGAGAAGTTCCGCGCATCCCGTCCTTTACAAGCCGGGTGATCCCTGCCACACACCTCGAAATTTAGCCGCCCGGCGGTATTTCCCGAACCTTCTCCCACCATGCCCAAAGACACCTCGATCCGGAAAATCCTCGTCATCGGCTCCGGCCCCATCGTCATCGGTCAGGGCTGCGAATTCGACTACTCCGGCGTTCAAGCTTGTAAGGCGCTGAAGGAAGAAGGCTACGAGGTGATTTTGGTCAACTCGAATCCGGCGACAATCATGACGGATCCGGAATTCGCTCATCGCACTTACATCGAGCCGATCACGGCCGAAGTGGTGGAAAAAATCATCATCCGCGAGAAACCTGACGCGCTGCTTCCGACGCTCGGCGGTCAGACAGCGCTCAACACCTCGATGTCGCTGTTCAAGTCTGGCACGCTCGAAAAGCACGGCGTTCGCATGATCGGTGCCAAAGCAGCCGCCATCGATATGGGCGAAGACCGCCAGCTTTTCAAAGAGGCGATGATCCGCATCGGCCTCGACATGCCGCGCTCCGGCATCGCCCACACGATGGAGGAAGCGAAGAAAGTGGCTGAGGAAATCGGCACGTTTCCGCTGATCATCCGCCCCGCCTTCACGCTCGGTGGCCAGGGCGGCGGGATCGCCTACAACCGCGAGGAATACGAGGAAATCATCACCCGTGGCCTCGATCTTTCGCCGGTTTCGGAAGTCCTCATCGACGAATCGCTGCTCGGTTGGAAAGAATTTGAAATGGAGGTCATGCGCGACTGC
>CANBTO010000426.1 GCA_947372405.1 Verrucomicrobiaceae bacterium | reverse complement strand
GACCGCGCCGATGGTCACGTCCGAGCCGAACTCCATGTTGCGTTCGTGCACATAGGAATCAGGTTCCAGTCCGTCGTGCGCCAGTTGGAAAATGTTCCGATAGGCGGCTGCCATGGTGGAATGATCGTCTTCCATGCCGCCTCCTGTGGCTCTTCCGGATTCCGGATAATCAAACATGAGTCCCTTCACGCCTCCGGCCTTGAGCTTGGCGTAAACTCCGCGCATGTGGGAAACGAAGCCCGCATCGGTATAGTCGTAACTCCAGAGCAAACCATTGCGCTGCCAGGTTTTCCCCCAGTCGGTGAAAATTCCGCCCTTGGTATCCACGGGTTTTCCCTTCCACGCAAATTGCTTGTTGAAAAGCATGTGGCCGGGAAACGCCTTCGCATAATCCTCCGAGCGGTAGCAGGTTTGAAAATACGTTAGAGGAATCCCGCCCAATTCCGTGACTGTCCTGGCCCACTTCGCGGTGGTTTCGTAGGGTTTCACATAACGTCCGTTTCCGGTCACGTTCCGATCCGTGTCCTCTCGCTGCCAGTGCTTGTCGTCCCACCAGCCCTGCTGGTTTTCAGGCATGTAGGAATCCGGCACGAGCCTGACCGCCACCCGGCTGTATTTCAGGAATCCGCTCGCGGCGATGCGTTTCATCTCCTCAACCGCGCCGAGCGAGGTGTTTTCAGCCTTGCTGTTGCCGTATGCCTTGGCGGCGGCATACCACATGCAGACGGTTGGAAAGTCATACATGCTCAAGCGGATTTCCTGCGCCCGCTTCACCCGTTTGCCGTAGTTTTCCAGCGCGACAAACGGATCATTTCCCGTCACGTCGATGTAGAAGCGATCCGGTGACAGATAATGCTGGCCGGGATCAACCCGCTTGCCGACCGGGTCCGACGCGAACAGTTGTGCGTGGAACTTCCGCCGTGGCTGGGGACATTGTGTTATCTGCGTGAGCTTGGAAGGCAACAACGGCTCACAACGGCCGTCGCGCAGCCAGATTTCGCTCAAATACACATTCTGATCTGTTAGCTGCTTCTTCTCGCTCGGGTTCGCGGCGGCCTTTTCCACCGTGATGCGCAGGTTTCCCGCGTGGATCGCCTCGGCGGGGAGGGCCAGCTCGACTTCCTCCACATCCTGCTTCTTCTCCTCGTCGAAGCGGGGCAGCACGTGATTATCTAACAGATGAAGTTTCCTCGGGGTGCCGTATTTTTCGAACTCCACGAAAACCGATTGCGTGAGATCCGGGTGTTTGCCATGCCGCAGCCCCTGCCACCATGAGAATCCAAGTGTGTATGGCCGGTCTGCCTGCAGGCCTCGGGCCTCGACAATGATGTTTCCGGGCTCCATCACGGAGGTCGCCGTCTCATCGCAACGGAACTGATGATTCTCCCAGGTGCGGAGGTTTTTGCCTTTGGTCAGTTCAAGGGTCTCTCCGCCATCGCCTCGGTCGGACTTCTCCGCGGGCAGGTCCAGATAACACAAGAGGCTGCGCTTTTGATCTTTGCCGAGTTCCAGTTCCGTCCGCCGTTTCTGCGCGATGGTGGCGAATTTTTCATAATCATGATACGTCAGCCCGCCCATGACAAGCACGCGGCGTTGCTTCGCTTCAGTGAATGTGAGCAGGATGTTGTTTCGGGATTTCAATGCGTTGCCACGCGTCAGGGGCGAGTAGAAGCGCCGGCCATATTCCAGCGGTTCGCCGCCGCTGAAGCCGTCCACCATTGCGAAGTCCTTCGTCAGGTCCACGCCCTCGTAAACGACGCCATCCGCCAGCACATGGATGTCCTTGATGCGGACGGGTTCCATGCCCGTGTTGATGAGCCCCCCGCTGGCGCTGAAAAAATCCTGATCCTCGTAAAGGGCGAAGGAGAAAAGCAACTCGGGGGTTGTTAGGGATTTGAGACCCAGGTCCAGGGCCAGCCCCTTGCCGCTCGAATCCTCCAGTGCCCGCTGTTTCCATGAACGCTCGATTCCAGCCTCGTCCGAAGCCCAGTCGTTGATCTTCAGTTTCGCTCCGGCGATGGCGGGACGGACATCGTCCTGGTTGAAAATGCTGTAAGTGCCATGGGAAAGATCGAACTCCAGCCGCACCCGCTCGTTCCGCAGTGTCACCACGCTGCCTGTTTGTGCGATCCGGGGGGATTGCGCGGCGAGGCGTGTCCCAACTAACAGACATACCAGCGCAAAGCTCAAGCGTCTCGGGATGGAAGTCATTTTCATCGGACGCTTACGGAGATCCACAGGTTGCCAGCGTCGGCGGCTGGCCGCGCACGCCAGGATCAACGGCAAAAATGCCGCCGGCCAGCGGCTCGGCGTCGCGTGCGGCTTTGTCGTAATCCTCCCATGCGGTGGTGATGAACAACCGTTCGAAATGTTCGCCGCCAAAACAGCACGAGGAAACCCGGCGCGCAGGAATGGGAATCCGTTCCAACGATTTGCCGGTGCGGCCATCGAGGCATTCCACGCCGCCGCCGTCCCACAACGCGAGCCAGATGTTTCCGTTTGCGTCACAGCACAACCCGTCCGGCCAGCCTCGGCTTTTCAACAACTTCACCAGCGGCCGCCGCCCGCTCGGCGTTCCGGTTTCCACGTCGTAATTCATCACATCCACGCGCGCGGTCATCGTGTCAGTGTAATACATCCGCGTGCCGTCCGGCGACCAGTCGAGGCCGTTGGAAATGGTGACGCGGTCGAACTGCAAATCCAGACGCCCGTTGGCAAACCGGTAGAATGCCGCGCGTTCGGGAGCGACATCTCGGTGCATCGTGCCGGCAAAAAAGCGCCCGCACGGATCGCACTTGCCGTCGTTGAAACGCAGCCGCGGATCGGGATCCGGCAGGGTTGTTAGAGTGGTGATGTTTCCTGATGCCCAGTCGAGCCGGGCGATTTCATGGCGACGCGCGATCAGCCACCCGCCATGATCATCCGGTACGGCCGCTCCCAGAAGATCACCCGTGGCGCGGCTGGTGTTGAGACCGGTTCTGACATCGAGCCGGTTGAGCGTGCCGACGTTGATGTTGACCCACCACAACGCGCCGTCGTGCCAGACCGGGCCCTCGGCGAGTTCCGCCTTGGCATCACAGATCAGTTCGGGGCGCAGGCTCATGGCGGTCACATGATGCCGAATTGGTCCCACGCGGCCTGTGCGCCCATGCCGCCCTTGATGGCCTCGAACACGCGCTTTTCGCCGTGCGCCTTCTGCCACGCGGCCTCCATGACTTCCCTCTCGATCGCTCGCGGCACGACGCAGACCCCGTCGAGATCGCCGAAGATGATGTCGCCCGGTGCGATGTTCACCGCCCCGATCTTGATGCCGCAGCGGGAATCAATGACCTTGCCCCGCGGTCTCTGGTCCTGCGCGTAACGGCCGTAGGAAAAGGTCGGGAAGTTCAATTCCAGAATGCCGCGCGTGTCGCGGGAATAACCGTCCACCACCGCGCCGGCCGCTCCGCGATTGCGCGCCGCAGTGCTCATCAACTCGCCCCATAACGCGTAGGTGGGGGACGAGCCGGTGCAGACATAGACTTCGTTTTGTTTTAGGTCGTCGAGCGCCTTGAGCATCAGCCCGAACGGCTGGTTCAGCATGCCGTTGATCCGGCCGGGGCCTTCGCCACCCGCGTCATCGGCTTCCAGCACCGGCATCGCCCGGCCCACCACGATCATGTCATCGCGCAGGGGTTGGATTTGCGGCGGTAGGAATTGGTGCTGGTAGCCCATCAGGTCCATCACGTCGCCGACGACGGCGGTGAAGAGTTCCTTGCGGCAGAATGCAAACAGTTCGGTGTCGTCTTTGGGAATCATCTCGGCTGAAGTTTCGCCTTTGAATCCGTCTCCACGATGGCAGAGTCAAGAAAGACGTCGAACATGACCGTATAGTGGACACCGCATGAACCAGGACCGCACCGTTTCCACCTCGTTGATCAAGGCGCTGGACCTCATTTCGCACATGGCCGGACATGCGGAGGGGATCCGCCTGGTGGATCTTGTGGCAGGTAGCGGGCTGCCACGCTCCACCGTCATCCGCATCCTTCAGACCTTGCAGGACTATGGCCTCGTGGAGAAACAAGGCCCGCGGCATTACCAGCTCACCGCCCGTTTCCGATCGTGGGCAAACCCGGACCGCTACAGCTTGCTGCGAAACCGCTACCGACCCATTCTGCAGGCGATATCCGTTGAGTTGAAGGAGTTGGTTCTGCTAGGCCTGCGCGAAGGCGCTGCGATCATCCACATCGATCACATCGAATGGGACCACGCCATCCGCGTTGCGCCCACGCCGCACACCCGCCATCCCCTGCACAAACACGCACTTGGAAAGCTGGCCATGAGCCTGCAGCCGGGCATCCTGGAAAAGACGGGAAACCGCCGCCTGCGGGCCGAGCTTGAGGAAATCCAACGCACCGGCGTGGCGTGGAATCGCGAGGAAAGCGAGCCGGGCATGATCGCGCTTGCCACCTGGGGACTGCTGCCAAGCCCGGTGGAACCGATGATCGCCGTGGCCTGGCCGGCGTTCCGGTTTTCCAACGAAGCGGCCGCCAAGGCCATCCGCGTGATCCGCGAGGCGGTGAACCGCAAACGGCTCACGTGCTTGAGCGCTCGACCGACCGCCATCGGCGGCCCGGTGATCTAAGGCACCGCATCCCGAGACTCCACTTACGCGTCTTACTTCCTCGCCACGTCAAAATCGTTGAAGCGACAGCTCCCGCAAATCTTTGGATGTTTTGAGGATTGCCGTATAATTAAGATTTGCGTAAAACCTGCCGGTCGGCTGCGGGATTCTTGTTTTGCCCGTCACTTCCCGGCTGTTCACCCTTTCGCCCGTGTCCAAATCCCTGAAAATCCTGATCGCCTGTGGTGGCACCGGCGGCCACTTGTTTCCCGGCATCGCCGTAGGTGAAGCCCTGCGCGCGCGAGGCCACGAGGTGATGCTTCTCATTTCCGAAAAGAAGGTGGATGCCGAGGCGTCCGCGAAATACTCGCACCTGCGTTTCGAAACGGTGCCCGCCGTGGCGAAACCACCGACGCTCTCGCCGCGGATGTTGCCGTTTTTGTGGAAAACCTGGGGTTCCATCGGCCGCTGCAAGAAAATCATCCGGGACTTCGGCGCGGATGCGGGGCTCGGCATGGGGGGGTTCACCT
>CANBTO010000425.1 GCA_947372405.1 Verrucomicrobiaceae bacterium | reverse complement strand
TTGAACTGGCGACGCTGCCACTTGTCGTTTTCCTTCCACCCTTGAACAAGATAGGTCACCCACACGCTATTCCCCTTGTGTCGGGTGAACGGGCGGATAGTGATCTTAACCGCAGCAGTTTTCTTGGCGGTAATCCGCGTGCGCTTTGGTTTCTTGCTCATGCGTGCAATTCACCGCATTTCAGGGGTCATTGCAAGCATCTATTGCACGGTCCGTTGCACGGCATTCTGATAGAACCTGTATCCAGTAGGTCGTGTGACAGGTTCGAGTCCTGTTTCCGGCACCAGTCGCAGCTTGAGAAAGCTGCTGAAAGCACGAATCGTCAAATCCCGTCTGAGGCGGACTGGTGGAGCATAGGAGATTCGAACTCCTGACCTCTTCATTGCGAACGAAGCGCTCTACCAACTGAGCTAATGCCCCTCACGACCGTGCGCGAATGACTGCCATCTTGTGTCCCGCAGCGCAAGAGCGAAGTTGCGGCCAGCAACTCGCACCGGCACCTCTCGAAAATAATTGTTCGCGGTGATTAACTATGTTTGCCAAATCTTCCCCATGATCCATGATTCCGGCATGAAAACAGTCATCTGGCTGCCGCCCTTCTGCGCCCTGATTCTCCTTCTTCCGAGTTGCAATTTCTTCAAGACCAGCAATACGCCCGACCCGTCTGGCTACGGCCCGTTCGACAGCGCCGGCAACTACCATGAAGAATGGGCTGACGATCCCTCCAAATGGCGCAAGCCCGGCAACAGCCGCAGCCAACCAACTCACAACGACGACCTGCTCCCCGTTGTCGCCAAAAACGAGGAACCGCCGCCCAATTCCAATCCGCTCGCTCCACCAGGCACTTCCATCCCTAAATCCTCTTCGATCAAATCGAGTTCCGCTCCGAAGGTGACACCCACCCACGTGACCAAAAAACACGTCGAGGAACCCGAGGTGGCAGCCACCAAGCCAAAATCGAAATCCACCGAAAAGGAAGTCGCATACCGTCCCAAGTCATCCAGCACCAAGTCCAAGTCGGCCAGTACCAAGTCCAAGTCGGCCAGCACTAAGCCAAAGGCGTCCACTTCCAAGTCCAAGTCGTCCACTTCCAAGTCGGACTCGGAATCCACCAAGTCCAAGTCGGAATCCAAATCGACGAAGATCAAGCCGAAAACCACACGCTACACGGTCAAGAAGGGAGATTCGCTGACGTCCATCGCCGAACACAACGGATCAACGATCTCGGCCATCAAGAAGGCCAATGACATGTCGGGAACTGTAATCCATCCGGGAGACACGATTGTGATTCCCAAACACTAACTATACTTTGGTATATCTTTCGGCGGCGGCGCTATTGGCATACCGACGATGCTCTCCACACCCCGGAGTTCATACAACCGGACAAGATGGATCAAACACCCTCCTGTTTTTGACGAAACGTCCGGGAGAAACTCCATAAGTCTTGTAAAAAGCACTGCCAAAAGACTGAACCGACGAGAAACCGAGATCCTGTGCCACCTGCTGCGCCAACTTTCCGCCTTCAAGTTTCCTCCGGGCCACGACCATCCGCTCAAGACTCATCCAATGCTTGGGTGGAAGCCCCACATCACGCAGGAAAACCGCATAAAAATAGCGTCTACTGCATCCAAGAACCGCGCAAATCATCGAGACACGGTAGTAGTTTTCAAGAGCCAGACGTTCAAGGCAGCATTCAACACCCGAGAAGGCCTCGACAATCTGCCATGAATGATTGGACCTGATGAACTTCACGTGTGATAAACCTGCTGCTCGAACATGGACGTGGGTTTCGGATATGAAAAAATTCAAATCGAACCAGCCGCAGCATTGTTTACACCCGAACACCCACCCTGCAATTTCAAAGATATGTTTCGTGTGTTCTGACTCCTGATTTGTTCAAACTCACAATGAATGGTTCCGGATATGGATATTCTGGCAAAAAACCTCTTGATACTTGCCTCGGCCGGATCCGGCAAAACCTTCCAGCTTGGCAATAGGATCATCGCCCTTGCGGCCAGGGGAGAAAAACCCGAGCATATCGTCGCACTGACCTTCACGAGGAAAGCCGCCGGGGAATTTGCGGATTCGGTTTTGAACAAACTCGCCGAGGCGGCCAGTGGAGAAGATGAGGCGGCCAGACTCGGACGTACGCTAGGCCTTGGAGACGCTGACTTCAGGGACACGCTCGAACGAGTGGTCCGCGCCCTGCCGGAAATCACATTGGGCACCATGGACGGCTTCTTTGCAAAAATCGTCCGGAGTTTCCAATATGAACTGGGCCTCACCGGCGGCAGGTTTGACCTGCTGGAAGGGCCACGTGCAGCCGCACTGGCAGACGAACTGCTCGCCGCCGTGCTAGGAGATGGACTGTCAGACGCCGTGCGTGAACCGTTTTACCATGCCTTCAGGCGCGCCACCATCGGCAGGGAGGATCACGGTGTTCTCTCCGCGCTGCGGGATTTCACCAACCGCTGGCACTGGCGATATCGGGAAGCCGGACAGTTGGAGTGGGGCCCGGAACTGATGGTAAACGTCAAACCGGAAGAATGGAGCACACGCAAATCGGCACTGGCAGCCAACGCTATCCGTGGACTGGACCAGATCGAATACACCCGCAGCGGACAGCGGGAGGCTCTGGAAACTGCAATCCTTCGTTTGAAAAACCACGCCATCGGCGGGGGCAGTCTGGGAAAAGACCTAAGCAGTCTGCTTTCCGGCATTCTGGCCGCTGTAACGGATCCATCAGGCCCCCTGGTCGTGAAACACTACAAAGAGTTCACCATCAGCGGAATCACGGCGGACGCAATCCACGAAATGGTGGAACTCGCGGCACATTGCGAGTTGGCCGCCGCACTCCATCGCACGCGTGCGGTGCGTGAGGTCATGGCGTTTTTCGATGCCATCTGTGATTCACGTCTGCGTAAAAAAGGTTTGTTGGGATTCAATGATGTGAAACTCCTCATGGGAGATTGGGCCGGATCCGAAGATGCGCGACTGCGTCGCGAAACGGTGGACTTCAGGCTGGATGCGCGCATCGAACACTGGCTCTTGGATGAGTTCCAGGACACCAGTCGCGCGGACTGGAACGGACTGCTACCGCTCATCGACGAGGCCGCAACTTCTGAAAACGGCTCCATGTTCGTCGTCGGCGACAAAAAACAGGCGATCTACGCCTGGCGCGGAGGAGACGTAACGTTGTTCGACGAAATCACCGCTCGCTACGGTGGTGGGATCGATATCGAATCAATGGCCGAATCATGGCGATCTAGCCCCGAAGTGCTGGAACTGGTCAACCGTGTATGCGGAGACTCCACCACCATGCGGGAACTGTTCGGCGAATCGGCTCAACAATGGATCTGGGAAAATCATTCCCCTGCGGCTTATCTGAAACTGCCAGAAAAAAGCGGCCATTCGAAGGTGGAGGTTGTGGGGGACTGGGACGAACGCATGAAGCGTCTGGTGGAAATTCTAAACGAAGCAGGAGTCGGCAAACAGGCAATGACCTGCGGCGTCCTGTTACGCGGCAACAAACAAGTCAGGGATGTTACGGACCACCTTAGGACACATGGCTTCGATGTCATTGAGGAAGGAAGAAGGGAACCAGGCAAAGACAACCCTGTTGGAATCGTGATCCACAAACTGCTGGAATGGCTCGCGGAGCCATCTGATCCTTTCGCTTTGGAAGTCGTCCGCATGTCTCCTTTGTCAGGAACCCTGCTGGAAGGTCACGGATTATCATGGTCAAAAGCATGGGAAAGCCTAACAGCAACCCTGTCAAAAAAGGGTCTAGCTGCCACTGTCGAAGAAATTATCGAAGATTCATGGAGCGCATGGTCGGACTTCGGCCGCCGCAGAGCCGGTGATCTTCTCTTCTCTCTGGCGGATCTGGATTCCCGGGGCGGGGTCTCGGCCAACGAGGCGGCCGGTTGGATAGGGCGTTTGGAAATTTCGCAGAGTCCCGGCATCGCGGCGGTCCAAGTCATGACGATCCACAAGTCAAAAGGGCTTGGCTTCGACATGGTTGTGCTGCCGGAAGTGCCGGATGAAGCAGTTCCCCAGCCCCAGTATTTCGATGTCGCTGAAGGAGAAGGATGGCTCGCACAAACGCCACCCAAATGGGCCCGGATTCTTGTCCCTGAATTACGTGCCGCAGAGGAAAACTGGGCGGCACGACAACGTTACGAGGCATTCTGCACACTCTACGTCGCGTTGACGCGGGCCAAGCGCGGACTCTATGTTCTACTGGAACCACCTGCAAAGAACGCCACACCTGATAAACCCTCACTATCCAACTGGATGAAAAAATCAATCGGCACCCGTTCCGAATCCCTGGTCATCTACCAGACCGGTTCCACGAACTGGGCTAACAATGTGCCGGAGATGGAAAATTCGATGATAAGGGATCGCAAGTTCAGCTTGCTGGCGGCGACCAACCAGCCCGAATACATAACACCCACCGCTACAAAATTCAAAGCCGCCATTTCCCTACAGTCGCTAGGTGGCATGAAATTTGGCAATGAGGTGCACTCACTGCTGGAAATGGTTTCATGGACGGATGAATCGCTTCCGGATTGGCCGGAATGCGATGCGAAGCGAGCGGTTATTGAGCTGGTCTCAAGGCCCGCGCTACAATCCGTTTTTCAGAAGCAGGGCAGAAACATCAGTCTTTACCGCGAACAAGCGATTGATGCAATGGTCGAAGGCTGCTTCCTCTCGGGCGTGATGGACAGGCTCCATCTTCATCGGAATGCGGAAGGAAGCATCACCAAGCTGGAGATCATCGACTACAAGACGGATGCCGTCATAGACGGGAACGAACTCTTGATACATTATTCAGGGCAAATGAACGCCTATCGGAAAGTTCTCGCCAAGATCTATCCGGGCGTGGAAATCCTCTGCTCCTTGCTGTCCGTCCGTCAGGGCAGGCTCTATCAGTGCTGATACGCCCGGGGCATACGGCATCTGCTCGTTATGGTGATCCACACATTGCGGAATCGCGGGCAAAAAAGAGCCCCGTCCATGTTTCCATGGACGGGGCATATACCTGGCGACGACCTACTCTCACAGGACCTATCGTCCCACTACCATTGGCGCTGAGGCGTTTCACTTCCGGGTTCGGAATGGGACCGGGTGGTTCCACCTCGC
>CANBTO010000424.1 GCA_947372405.1 Verrucomicrobiaceae bacterium | reverse complement strand
GATCCTTGCGGAGCGACTTGAGAAGAATTTCGTCTTCGCGGCCGTCGATGACTTCGACGTTCTTGTGGCCGAGCGCCAGAAGCTGGCGGACGATGCCGATCGTGAGTGGCTCGTAAGCCTTCGCGACTGTTAGCTCACCATCGAGAATATCCTCGAAAGGAACCTTGTGGCCGAGTTCACCTTCATCCATGGCTTCACTCAAAGCGAGCGATTCCGGAGAATAGAAATGGCTGACGATGTCGCGGTCGGTCGGATAGCCGAGCACGCGCAGGAACGTGGTGGCAAGGAACTTACGACGGCGACGGCGGCGGTCGAGATAGACGTAGAGCAGGTCGTTGGTGTCGAACTGCACTTCCAACCAGGATCCGCGGTCAGGGATGATACGAAAGGAATGAAGAAGTTTGCCGTTTAGGTGCTGCGAGGTTTCGAAGCAGATACCGGGTGACCGGTGAAGCTGGGAAACGATGACGCGCTCGGCGCCGTTGATGATGAAGGTGCCGCGACGGGTCATCATCGGGAGCTCGCCCATATAGACGCGCTCCTTTTTCGTGCCAGTCTCGTCTTTCAACTTAAACGTCACATAAAGTGCCGCGCTGAAACTCTCGCTGTTGCGCACCGAGTCGAGTGAGGTGATCTTCGGATCTTCGATGTCGTAAGTGACGAAATCGAGTTCGATCGCCTCGTCGTAGCTTTTGATCGGGAAAACCTCGCGGAAAACCGCTTGGAGACCCGCATCCGCGCGCTCACTGGGGAGCACTTCCTTCTGGAGGAATTCATCGTAGGACCGGCTCTGAACCTCAATGAGGTTTGGCGGCTCAATAACTTCTTCGAATTTTCCGAAAGAGAGACGTTCAGCCATGGCGTTTTGTGGTATTCTTCTTACAAATTGAGCCCGAGCCGCGCACGGTCTCAGGCAGGGTGGATCAAGCGATGAAAAGTTTTGTCGGAATCGGCGGGAAAGTCTCGGTTAGCATTTAGAATCTCCCGCCGGTCACGACAGAAAATCCCGGAGCGGATTCCTCCGCCCCGGGAAAAATCTGATAGTGTTACTTGAGTTCGATTTTGGCACCAGCCTCTTCGAGCTTCTTCTTGGCAGTTTCGCCGGCGTCTTTGGCAACGCCTTCGAGGATCTTGGCAGGCGCGCTCTCGACGAGCTTCTTCGCGTCTGCAAGGCCCAGACCAGGAGCGACTTCGCGGACTGCCTTGATGACGGCAATCTTGTTCGGGCCGCAATCCGTTAGGACCACGTCGAATTCGGTCTTCTCCTCGACAGCTTCGGCGACGGCAGCAGGACCAGCCGCAGCGACTGGAGCAGCGGCGGAAACGCCCCAATGTTCTTCAAGTTTTTTCACGAGATCGACAGCTTCCAAAACGGTGAGTTTGCCGAGTTCTTCTACGAGTGTATCAATATTAGCCATTTTTTTGTTCTCCTTGTTCGGTATCGTCGCCCCCAGAGCCTCCGGGGATTTCAGAACGGCAGCCGCCGCTCCGACGAGGAACCATTGTGGGTTCAGGTGGCAACAAGAGTCGCGGCCACCATCACTTCAGATTGTTGTTTATTCAGCGGCGGGTGCTTCGGTTTCAGGGGTAAGTTCGGCGACCGGAGGCGCTTCGGCGGTGACTTCAGCGGCGGGTGCCTCATCGGCAACGGCCTCTGCTGCTGGGGATTCTTCGGATGAACTTCCGCCGTCCGGGTTGAATTTGGTTTGTACGATGCGGGCGATGCGGGAAGCAGGCTCGAGGATCGTGGCCAGAAGTTGGGACAGCACGGCTTCGCGGGACGGGATGTCGGCGATGGCCTTGAGCTTGTCGGCGTCGAGCACCGCATTGCCAAGGATACCCACCTTCATCTCGGGCTTTTTGAATTCCTTTTCAAAATTCTTGATGACCTTCGCGGCGGAGAACACTTCGGCTTCACCCATCACGTAGGCCATTTGGCCGGTGAGGTCGGCACCGATGTCCGGCATTCCGGCCTCGGCAAGGGCTTTGCGCATGTAGCTGTTCTTGGCGACGGTGCAGTTAGCTCCACCCGCGCCGAGACGGTTGCGGAGTTCCGTGAATTGCTGTACCGTGAGGCCGGTGTAGTCGATGACGATCAGGTAGGGCGACGCGTTGACGCGATCCAACAGGCCGTTGATGATGATTTTCTTATCGGGATTCATATGCGTTGGCGGACCCTGGGTTAGGTGGAGGCTTTGGTGTAGGTGGCGGCTTCCAGAGGAATGCCCGGGAGCATCGAGGCGGCGAGCGTCACCGCTTGAATGTAGTTGCCTTTGGCGGAAGCCGGTTTGGCGCGAACCACGCTGTCCACGAAGGCACGGGCGTTTTCTTCCAATTGGGCTGGTTCGAAGGAGGACTTGCCGATCGAACCCGAGACGTTGCCGTTTTTATCGAGTTTGAAATCCACGCGTCCGGCCTTCACCTCGCGGACCGCTTTTGCAGTGTCGTCGGTGACGGTGCCGGTCTTCGGGTTTGGCATCAGACCACGAGGACCGAGGATCCGAGCGATTTTACGCACTTCGGTCATCGCGTCAGGCGTGGCAATCGCGGAATCGAAATCCGTGAAACCTTCCTGTACTCTCTTGATAAGATCTTCGTACCCAACGTGTTCAGCGCCAGCGGCAATAGCAGCCTCAGCAGCCGCGCCGGATGCGAAGACGACGACACGGACGTTTCTGCCGGTGCCGTGTGGCAACGAGACAGAACCACGGACCATTTGGTCACTCTTTCGTGGGTCCACGCCGAGGTGGAACGAGAGGGTGACGGTGGGGGTGAACTTCGGCGCCGGGAATTCCTTCACGGTGCTGATTGCATCGGTGAGCGAGTAGCTCTTGCCAACTTGGACAAGGGCGACGGCTTTTTTGTAGCGTTTGCTGCGGTGTTTTGCCATTTTGTTAGTAGGTTGCAGTTCGGGCGGAAATTGCGGGTTGCGTTTCCCTCCTGCGGGGTACCTTCGGCGGTGAGGCTTCAGGCTGAGAATTTGAGAAAAAGACGCGTTGACGAGACGCCAACGCTCCTTGAATTAATAGCCTTCGATTTCGAGTCCCATCTGACGTGCGGTGCCGGCGAGGATGCGGCAGGCGGCTTCCGGATCCTTCGTGTTCAAGTCGGGCATCTTGATTTTGACGACCTCCATGAGTTGCGCCTTGGTGATCTTGCCAACCTTGATCTTGTTCGCCTCCTTCGAACCTGAAGCGAGTCCCGCGATCTTCTTGAGCAAATTCCCGGCGGGGGGCTTCTTGGTGATGAATGAGAATGACTTATCCTTGTAAACCGAAATCACGACCGGCAACACATCGCCAACTTGGGACTGTGTGTTGGCGTTGAATTCTTTACAGAACGCCATGATGTTGACACCCGCCTGACCGAGGGCCGGGCCGACGGGAGGTGATGGATTGGCGGCTCCGGCTTTGATCTGGAGCTTGATGAGTTTGACGACTTCCTTGGCCATAAAATTGTGCGGTTATTCTTGCGGGAGAGGGGTGGTTGTATATTCGGGACGGCTCGTCGAGACAATTATGATCTTAATGTTCATTATGCTCTTTCGACCTGCCAATACTCGAGTTCGACCGGCGTGCTGCGTCCGAAGATCGTGACCGAGACGCGGAGTTTGCCGCGTTCCGGGTCGATTTCTTCAACCACGCCGTTCTGACTCTGGAAGGGACCATCGGCCACCTTTACGGTGTCACCGACTTCGAAACTGATGGCGGGACGCACGCTTTCTTGGCGTTCCTTGATCTGCGAGAGCATCGCCTCCACTTCGCGTGGCCGCATTGGCGCGGGGCGGTCTTTCGTCCCTGCGAAGCCGATTACGCCTTCCATTTCCTTGATGAAAAACCAAGTCTTCTCGACGAGTTGATTGTCCTCGGTGGCGAGGTTCATGTTGACGATGATGTAGCCGGGGAAAAATTTCTTCTTCGTTTCCGTCTTCTTGCCACGGCGGATCTCGGAGACCATTTCAGTCGGTACGAGCACCTCACGGATGTATTCGGTCATGCCTTCCGCCTCGGCGGTACGGGCAATACGGTCACGGACCTTACCCTCCTGCCCGGAAAGGACTTGGACAACGTACCACTGGTCGCGGAATGTGCTGGTTTCTGACATGACAGGTCGGTCGGAGATGGAGTGAAACGAAGTGGTCAACGGTTTAGCCGTTGCCACGAGTGAATAGGTAATCCGCCAAAACATTGAGGAAGCCAACGATTTGGACGTGGAAGAAATCCCAGAATTGGACGAAGCCCGCAAGCAGGATCACTGCAATCAGGACGACGACGGTCGAGTCCACCAGTTCCTTATATTTCTTTAGCCCCTTGATTTTCGGGTCTGATTCCCACGGCCAGCTTGCTTTGCGGAGCTCGCCTTTTACCTCGCCTAGGAAATTTGAAATTTTGGAAAACATGATGTCGCTTGACGGTGAAACTGGAATGGAAAGTGGCACGGCAGGAGGGACTTGAACCCCCAACACTCGGTTTTGGAGACCGATGCTCTACCAATTGAACTACTGCCGTTTTGAGGCGAATCGAGGGCAGCCCGTGGTTGACCGGGATGCCCCTGATTCTAGCTTTGGCTTCCCGCTTGTGGGCGGAAATCAAAGCCCTTAATTTTCTTACTTGATGATCTCTCCCACGCGGCCAGCACCGACGGTGCGACCACCCTCGCGGATGGCGAAGCGCATGGTTTGTTCCATGGCGATGGGGGTGATGAGCTCGACTTCGAGATTAATGTTGTCGCCCGGCATCACCATTTCAACGCCTTCCGGGAGCTTGATACTGCCGGTCACGTCGGTGGTGCGGAAGTAGAACTGAGGACGATAGTTCGAGAAGAACGGCGTGTGACGGCCACCTTCTTCTTTCGAAAGCACATAGATCTCAGACTTGAAGATCGTGTGACCTTTGACAGTGCCGGGCTTGGCGATGACTTGGCCACGCTCAACTTGGTCCTTTTTGAGACCACGAATGAGGAGTCCGACGTTATCACCTGCGCGACCTTCGTCGAGCAGCTTGCGAAACATTTCAATGTCCGTGACGGTGGTTTTCTGCGTGTCGCGGATACCGACGATCTCGACTTCCTCCATCTTCTTCACGATTCCGCGCTCAACCCGACCGGTGCAAACCGTGCCCCGGCCTTCAATCGAGAACACGTCTTCAAT
>CANBTO010000423.1 GCA_947372405.1 Verrucomicrobiaceae bacterium | reverse complement strand
TTACCTCGGACAGGCGCAGCGGCAGTTCAATATCACCCGCGGGTTTTCCGACTCGAACCACCGTGACACCGTCTTCAACACCGAGGCTCCGCGCGACGATGCCATGATGTTCGGCGAGCACCTCGGCCAGCCACCGGCATACGGATCCTACATCGACGCCGGCATGCGCCTCGTTGACAACGACCTCCGCTCCAATCTCAACAATGTGTTAGGAAATCCCTCGGCCTCGCTCGCGGACTATCAATATGCGGGGCACGGCGGTTTTTCCGACTCCATCACGGTGATGCACGCGCAGAGCCATGACAACGACTACGCAAACCACCGCGAACTCCAGCACGCGATGTATTACACCCGTGCCGGAATCGGTCTCGTTTACACCGACGGAAATTTCCACGCGGAAACCCTCGGTGAAAGCGGCGGGGCCTTCCCGCGCCATGCGAACACCGCCTTCCTCGGCCAATGGGGCGATTCACGCATTCCGAACCTCCTGAAGATCCACCAGGACTTCGCACGCGGCTGGCAGAAGGGCCGGGCGGGCACCAGCGATCTGATCACCTACGAGCGCATCGACGACCGCGAGTTTTCGGAGTCCAACCAGTCGTTGAAGGAGCGCAAGGGAGCTACCATGCTGGTGGCCATTAATGACAACTACGCAGCCGGAGTTTCCCTCATCGGTGGCACATCGTTTCCTTCCACCGCCGGGGGAGGCGCGGAAAACAATCCGGACACCAACGACGAGTATCTCTATCAGTATGCGCGCGGCTACGGCAGCCAGACTGGATTTTACAAATACGCGTCTGACTTGGGCTCCGTGATCGTTCCATCAGGAAGTTATTTTGTTTTTTCACCGCGCACGCCCGAGGAGTCGGACCTGTGGAAAAACACCGGCGGCAAGCCGATCACCATCTATCAGAACAACCAGCCCGCGGACAGCATGACGGTCGTCCGTCGCGACGGTCCCAACGGTGATCCCGCGTTCAATCCATACGGCGTGGCGGATCCGGTGAACAACGACTACGCATACAGCTACTCGATTCCCCGGATCACCAGCGCCAACAACCTGCGCTTCGTCGTCCGCGCGGACGGCTCGGCGGAGAACATCCTGCTCAAGCTCGATGGCGGCATCGACCTGAACGGCACCCGTCCCTCTGGAAACACGGATCCGCGTTTCCGGGACAATCCGCCCGCGCTTTCGACGGACACCTTCCTCGGCTATGAGCAGCCGCTTTTCGCAAAGCGCACCGGGCCTGAGAAATTCGCCGCCGTCAACACCGCCCGCAACACCATCGGCTCGCTGGGAGCTGAGACCTACACGGTGGGCGGCACCACTGTCAACGGAGGTGGCAGCAACCCCCAGTTCGTCGATACGACATCTTTCGTCTATCATGATCCGGCAGGTACGGCACCCGATGGTGGAAACCAACTCGACAACACCGGCTCCGGCCTGGAGTTCTGGGTCAAGACAAACAGTGGCCTCGATGGCTATCAGGCATTCCTCTATTATACCAACGACGGCAGCAATCCCGAAGGCGCGGGTGGTGAAGGTTACGGCACCACCAAGGTCATAAGCCTGCCATATAACACCGACAACGGCGGTGGCAGTTGGTTCAAGGCTGTTCTCAACCCTGTCCCCGCGGGCACGCTGAAATACAAGATCAGCGCGGAGCGGGAATCATCAGGCGGTTTCCCGCTTTCCAGCGTCTATCCATCAGGCCCGGACTCGGTGAGCCGCAAGGCGCGCATGATGACGGTTTTCAACATCAACGGCTTCGACGGCACATCCGTGGTTTATGCCCCTCACAACGACTATGGAGCCGCTGAAACCGGGTTGTCCGAGGGTTTCCACGTCCTTCGCGCGCGGCCTTTCCTAAAGCGCCTTGGGAAAGCATCTCTCTACAACACGTTCACGCAGACTTTCTATTACGATGCCGTAAGCCCCCTTGGACAGATCGTCTATCCGTCCGGTGACGGTCAGACCGTCGGTGGCAGCGAATACGGGGTGGTGGTGCGTGCCGACAACTCCACTTCCGAAGTATGGTACAAGATCGTGGATGGAGATGCTTCAAACGACGACACCACCACATCCGCGGACAATGGCAACGGCGTGTGGGTTCAGGCGTCCGAAGTCACGCCCAGCTCCACTGTCGTTCCATCGAATGCCGCATATAACCGCGAGTTCCGTTTCAACTATGTGAACATCCCGTCATCCGGGACCGCCACCATTCTGGTTCGTCTCAAGGAACTCAGCTCGTCCGCCGACAACAGTTTGTCGGATTCCGCCGGTCACTTCACCACGCTTACCCGCACGGTGGTCACATCCGGCCCGGACTATCGCATGTTCGTCGCCTATCCGCCATCCGATGGCAGCGCGGTGAATGACGACTACACCATCAAAGCCTATTTCTCCAAGTCTCTCGCAAACGGACTCAGCGCGGCGGATTTGAAGGCCAGGTTCCTCGTGCGTTTTGGTTCTGACGATTCATGGCCCGGCAGCGCGCAGGTGCTCGATCCCTCGGCCCTTTCCATCATCTATAACGAGACGGCGGATTACCACGCACTGGCATTCAAGCTTCCGAACCTCTACGATGGCCGTCCGGATTTCCTTTACCGCATCGAGGTCACCCATGACCGGCCCTCGCCCGCAGCGGATCTAACGGCCTCTCGCCGCGTCAGGTTCCTGCCAAGCACCAAGCCCCGCGTGACGATCCTCCAGCCGCAGGAGTTCGACAGCGCGGGCAAGGCGGTGGAAATCATCCTGCCCGACGGCCCCGGCCCGGACAGGCTTGACTACACTGTCCGCGTGGAAACCGATACCTCGACCACCGCGGTGAACGTGGCGCTCACTCTGGACACTGGCACCATCGTGCCGGTGGATATGGATCCCAACACTCCCGGCATCCAGCAGCAGCCCGTGATTCAGGGATCGAGCGCGTTCTGGGATTTTACATGGACGATCACCACTCCCGGTTCTTACCGGCTGTTAGCCGTAGCCACCTCCGCTACCGGCACGAACACCGACAGCAGGAACGCGACGGTCATCCTGCGCCAGATCGTCGCGGACGACCCTAATGACATCGATGACGACGACGACGGGCTCGCGGATGTCGATGAAGGAACGCCCACTCCTCTGCCGGACGGTTTCCCCACCGATGATCCACGCTACAAGCCGAACTCGGAACAGTGGACCAACGGTGACGTCCACATCCACAACGCCTATGGCAAGTCCAACCCCTTGCTGGTGGATAGCGATGGCGACGGCTTGCCGGACGGACTCGAAGTCGGTTGGCGCACGCCGGGCCCCGGCACCAATCCTCTGGCCGACACCAACGGCGACGGATATCCTAACTTCATTGGAGACCTCGATCCGCCATTCTACAACACGCTCGATAACCTGAACTCGGTACCGGGCGTGAACTCGGCCAGCGAGGGTGGTGACCGCTCCAAGCAGCTCAAGGGTTCCACCACCGATCCTAACAATCCGGACTCCGATGGCGACGGCATTCTTGACGGCGTCGAGGATGCGAACCACAACGGCTGGGTCGATGGCGATGGTGCACCGCTCGCGACCAACGCCTCTCCCTCGCTTGCGCGAAACTGGCCTAACGGGAAAATGGATCCCGGTGAGAAGTGGACTGAAACTGATCCCACGAACCCGGACTCTGATGGTGACGGCCTATCTGATGGCTACGGCGAGGACAAGAACTTCAACGGTCATATCGATGGCGACACCAACAACGACCGCGTCTGGCAACCCGGAGAAGTGTGGACTGAAACCGATCCCCTCAATGCGGACACGGATGGAGACGGTCTGCCTGACGGTTGGGAGGTCCGCTTCGGGCTCAACCCGCTCGACAACGGCACGGTTGCCTTCGACGGCTCCACGCCTGATCCGAAAAACGGCGCTTCCGGCGATCCAGATGGAGACGGCCTGACCAATCTGCAGGAACTGTTGGCTGGCACGGACCCGCGCACCAACAACTCCGTCATCCTCAAACCCGGAAAGGAAATCCTGATAGGTCCAGTCGGGGACGCAGATGCCGTGGTCAAGGGCGCTGTCACCAACCGCAACGAATTCACCGACTGGAAGGCTGACGACCTGGTCGTGCTCGACGAGTTTGAAGGCGACGGCACGAACAACCAGGGCGGCGACACCTATCTTGCGAACGACGGTTTCGACAGCTCGCGGGACATCGTCGCCTTCTATGCCCGTGACGGGGGTGACCCAACCGTCGGCGGAACCGGCGACTTTTATTTCCGCGTGGATTTCCAAGACCTCAAGGCACACGCCGAGGAGGGCAATCTCGATCTCTACGTGGTGATCGACACGGGGAACCCGGCGGTCGGTGAATACGCGCTTCCCGACGAGGTGGATACCGGCACGCAGATGCGCTGGGAGGCGGTGGTCGCAGTCTATCAGACGAACAACGGCGCGGTTTACGTGGACACCAACTCCGCTAACAACACGACATCGATCAACGAGGGCCTCGCTGCGAAAGGCGTGGTGAGGCGTGACCAGAACACCGCGGATGGTTTCAAGAAAGCCTATTTCGACAGCCGCCTTGACGCCGTGGAGTTCTCCATTAGCCGCAAGGCGCTGCTGGACGCCGGTTGGACCGGTGATCCCAACACGCTGCACTTCCAGGTCTTCTCCACCAAGGACGGCACGCAGAACAGCCCGCAGGGTGCGGGGGACATCGGCGGACGCAGCGACATCCGGGATACGATCTATGACGACTGGCTCGCCGAGGACTATTGGCGTGACCAAAGTTATATCAGCCAGAACAGCGAACTCCGCACCTGGTTCAGTTATGTCGGACCGGACCGCGGCAAGCGCGCCAAGGTGATGCTGGTGACGCATGGCAACGAACCCATGCTGGCGGGCTCGGAAATGCAGGACCGCATCAACGACGGTGCGGGTGCCGGCTACTACCGGATGCTCGATGTGCATGAAGCGTATGGCGTGAAGGCCGGCCTGCATGTCACACCGACTCTTGCGGCGGCGATGCAGTGGGCGTCCGTCGATCCCGCATCGGGCAAGCCGTGGCGTGACGGCCCGGCCTTCAACCAGCGCATTCGTTCGATGGTGGCTGCTGGAACCATCGAGATGATGGCATCCACTTTCGCCGACAGCCCGATGCCGTATTTCAGCCAGTCGAT
>CANBTO010000422.1 GCA_947372405.1 Verrucomicrobiaceae bacterium | reverse complement strand
GGATGAGTCCGGGGCCTAGTCGAGCGATAATTTCTGGATCCAGACGTTGCGGAAACGCACTGGGTTGTGGTGCCCTTGAAGCATGACGGGGGCTGCCTCGGGGCCTTCTTTCTTACCTGCGCCGGTCTTTGCGGTGATGGAGTAGTCGTCGTGGATCAACTGGCCATTCTGATAAACGGTGATCCGCGCGTTCTCGGTTTTTTTGCCATCGGTGAAACGCGCGGCGCGGAATGCGATGTCATAAGTTTGCCACTCCCCAGCCTGCTTGCTAACGAGGAGATCAGGCTTTTTTTGTTTATAGATACTCCCGCAGTAACTGGCCTTGTAGTTCTCTGCGGTGACTCCGAAGGAGTTTAAGATTTGCACTTCGTAACGCTGCTGGATGTAAACGCCGGAGTTCCCGTCGCCTTCCGGGTCTTTGCAATCCTTGACCGCGTTGACATTGAACTCCACGTGCATCCGCAAGTCCTGATAGGAGTCTTTCGTCAGCAGGCTATCCCAATCCGTGGGGGCGGTGAGGACGCCATCATTGAAGACCCACTTGGTGGGTGCGGCTCCCTCGGGAATCAGGTCGTAGCCCTTTTCCCCGACAAGCTGGACCGCGTCGGCAGGGCGGTCTGATTTATTGATGTCGATGATACCGTGGGTTGTTGCTGGGTCTTTGGCGGAGGCGGTGGCAAATAGCGCAGGAAGGAAAAGGGCGATGATGGCCTTGGTGGATCGTTTCATAGTAGAGTTGTGGTTGGATATTGGACGGAAAATGTGGTTCAGCATCGCAGCTTCCTGCGAATTGCCAACTCCGTAGAAGATACCGTTCTGAGGATGGGCTTACTTTCCGGGAGTTTTATTTTTCTCTGCGCCTGCGGAGCTTCTCTGCGATAAATCCAACAGGATCTGCTGGTCCTCTGGATTGATTCTATAATCAAACGCGGTCCCCTTTGAAAAGTGGCCTTTCTTTGCCAAAATTTCGTAAGCGGTATGGAGATGCTCGCAGGTGATTTTCCCGCTGGTGATTTCCCGGAAGGGCAGCATCGCAGCTTTGTCACTGGAGAGTTCGAGGCACCAATTGTTTTTCAGTTCGCCGTCTGCGGAAATGTGGACGGATGTTTCGTCGAATTTCATGAGGATTTCTCCCTTGGGGGCATTCACTGGCCAATGGACTACGAGTTCGCCTTCTTTGGAATCATCGACGGTTGGGGTGTCGCCTTTGAGTTCCGCTCCTTCGCTTGTCTTGAATCGCAGACCGGCGACGATTTGCGTGGAGCTCCAGCGGAAACCGTCAACGAGGGGCAGCGTGTCGTAGTGGCACTCGCTCGATGTGCCTGGTTTGGTGAGATAGTCGGATGCGATGGTTTCATCAAACAAATGAATATCTCGGAAGCGCAGGCTGTCCTGATCCCATAGTAGATTAGCCCGATAGAAACGGGAGTCAAACCATACTGTTTTTTGGTTCTTGGCCGAGTAATCTTTTAAGACAGTTACCGAGGTCGGCGGTGTGACTGGATATTTATCCTTAAACCATATCCCCGTCTCGCCTAATGTCTTGACCACTATTTTGCCTGCTTGCTGGAGATGGGCGATCATCGGCATTTGGATTTCAAAGCCCTTTGCCATGCGGTCCCAGGTGAATGAATTCTCCTGCCCCACCTGCGTGTAGGCGTAGCCCATTGCGGCGCCTTCCACGAAGGTATCGAAATACCATTGGCACCAGGCGGCGTCGCCGCCGCCTCCCTGATAGACGGGCTCTAGGGAAACCACCCGCTGCCGATCCCCGCCCAAGCCGCTGTCATATTGATGAATGGGATCGCTGCCTAACATCCTGAAGATCGGCACAGCGATCTGGTTCGCGGCGTTCTGGGCTGGCATGTAGGCATTCTTTTTACTTGGATAATATCCTTGGTTCCAATAGCCGCCCCACAAGGTATAGCCATCGGTGCCGATTTGGTCTTTGCAGTTGCATGAGGCCACGATGCCATAGTGCTCTTGCATGTATTGTAAGGTATGTTCGTCGATGAACCATGAACCGACGGATCGCGGGTAGTAACCGAAGATTTTCTTAAATTCCGCCATGTAGGTATCCACGAGTTTCTCGCGCTCCTGCGGGGTGTAGCCGGTGGAGAATCCGACATTGGCATGCCAGTCCCAGGATGTTTTCCCGCGCCAATGCAGACCGCTTTTTTCCACCAGGGCTTGAGGGATTTCCCACCACCCGCCGATCTCGAACATGCCCTCAGGCTGCTCCTTGAGGAGTTTCTGATAGCGGGCGTCCACGAGGGAATCATACTGGAGGAGGAAGGTGCCGCGCAGTTGATGGGCCTTCATGATTTCCACCTGTTTGACGACGGTGTCGTAGAGGACGGTTTCCGTGATGCGCTCGATGCGCGGCTCGCACTGCCGGATGAAATTGATGATGTTCACGATGCGCGGGGATGCGCTCACGGGGGCGGCCTCTGCGGCATGGCCGCTGCCGCTGGTGAGGGCGAGCGAAAGTAGGCCCCGGAGAAGTCCGAGATTTAGGAGGAGCGGACCGGTCCTTGGGCGGACTGCCGGGCAGGAGGTGGACGGGATGGCGGCTTCTGGGTCACCGCGTGTGAGGTCTTGATCGGTATTTATGGCCATGGTGATGATTGATTGGTATTTCTTTAGCCTGTCGAGGGAATCAGTTGTAACCGCGCGAATCAAGATGTGAATTCCCGAAAGTCTCCGAGGGCAAAATAGCATCACTCGATGCTGACATTATCCGCATCGAGAAGATACCGTCCCGCAGCGGCGGAATAACCGCTGTCAGAAGCCTGATACCCCTCTAAATAACAATCATCCAGGCCGATCGCCGTGTTGGTTCTTATAAGTCCAAGCTTCCGATGCGTCACGGATCACCACTTGCATTCCCTTTTGCAGGATTGCCTCGAAGCTAGCGGGTAATTCAATCCTTGGAACAACCCCGACTTTTGAAGGTCCGCTAGAATTGGCACGCGTTCTGCTAGAAAATATTCTCACATTTTTCTAACTTTTACCTTCTCCTTTCTGCGAAATCCGCGAGAATAACGAAATGAATGAAATTTACCACGTTCCGGCACCGGCCTCGCGTGTTGCTGGAAATTCAAACCCTCCCGACTCCGGCGATCCTCCATCGCAATGGCTTGCCGGAGCAAGCTACCCTGCTGGAACGAAAATCTGGTGTGCCACCCTCGGCGGCGAGGACGCTTGGACGACAGATCTCAAACTCGCCACCCGCTACGACTCTAAATCCAGCGCCCACATGGCGGCATGCCTGCTTGCGGACGATGTTGCCGTTCCGTTCCTGGTGCGCGCCGACGCGTGAAAGATCACCTGATTTACCGCCTGAATCGAGTCGCATCCATCCCTGAAAATGCACCAATTTCCCCACTATTCCTCGGTTGTTCGTTTCAAAATCGCCTGTTGGCTGATGGTTTTGCTTGGCGCCTTGGTCATCTCTACGCTGGGCGTTCTTGGCTACGTCATATTCTCCGAAAACGAAAAACTCAAAGATGTGCTCTTGGGCCTCAACGTCGCATCGATCATTTTGCTCATCATCTATTGCCCGCTCTCCTCAAGTGTCCGTTGTCCGCTTTGTCTGGGGCGGCCGATCGTGCGTTCCGGTAGCTCCAGAAACTGGAAAGCCAAACCTCTTCTCGGCAGTCACCGCCTTAGGGTCGCGGGTGCTGTCATCTTCAAGAACTGTTTCCGCTGCCCTCACTGCGGGGAAGTCACGGCGATGCAAGCCCGCGAGACGCACGGCTCACGCCGGAAGTTTTGAATTGGCTGCTTGAAAAGATTTTCACGTAGCCTCTGTAATGTTCGTTAGACTTGCAATGAGATGGTTTCGCGCCAACGGTTCAATCATCCACCGTCAGTGCGCGGGGGGGAGCTTCTGGGTCATCGCTGGGAGGATGCGCGGGGGGGGTGATGCATTTCTGGAGGGAGTTTCCAAAGAAAGGGGGTGCAAAGGGATCAGTCGTGAATGATTTACCAGTCACGCGACTCCCCATCCAAAAGCAAGGCTTGTAGATCCGGCACAGTGTGCCGTTGAAATCTAAATAGCTTGGCAGAACAAGGTCGCCAAAGGGCTTGGCACGCAGTCTTTCCGGATGATGGAGTAGCCAGCGAGGTAGATGAGAAAGAATGCTGCCACGATGTAGAGTCCGGCTTTTGATGGGGGGCGAGTTTCCTCAGTCCTCGACGGGGAGGGCGCGGGGGGGGACTTCTGGGTCATCGACGGGAAGCGCACGCGGGGGGGCGGCGGGGGCTGGGAGGGGGAGGGCGGATTCGTCAACGCTGAGGGCTTTGGCGGGGTGGATGGGGCAGAGGTCGTCGGCGGGGAGGAGGATGTCGGAGGGGACTTGATCGGTGTAGGCGGTGTTGGCCTGGCGACAGGCGGCGGTGGCGCGTTTGCCGGAGAGGCGGCAGAGGTCGATGGGGACAAGGGCGAGCTTGCTGTTGAGCTGGCCGGCTTTGTAGCCGAGGCGGTCGGCGGTTTTCATGATGTCCACCCAGACGGGGAGGGCGAGGGTGGCGCCGTAGCCACCTTGGATGGTTCTCTGGGGGGTATCGAAGCCGACCCAGACGACGCAGGTGAGATTGGAGGTGTAGGCGGTGAACCAGGCGTCTTTGAAGTCATTGGTGGTGCCGGTTTTGACGCCGCAGGGCTTGTCGAAGCCGAGCTTGGTGACGGCGGCGGCGGTTCCCTCGGTGGTGACTTCTTTGAGGATTTGGGAGATGGACCAAGCAGAGCCTTTTCTGGCGGCTTCGTAGGAGAGGACGGGGGTGGTGTAGAGGATGTTGCCCTCGCGGTCTTTGATTTCCGAGATGAGATAGGGGCGGAAGCGGGTGCCGTCGTTGGGGAAGATGGAGTAGGCGGTGGCGACTTCCCAGGGGGTGGCTTCCCAGGCACCGAGGTAGGAGGCGGGATTCTCGGGCATGGGGGTGGTAAAGCCGGCCATGCGGGCGACCTCCTTGACTTTGGGAATGCCGGCGTAGTTTCCAACGCGGACGGACATGGTATTGCGGGAGTGGATGAGGCCGAAGGAGATGGGCTCCATGCCGCCGAACTTGCCGTCGGAATTGTGGGGTCGCCAGGTGCCTGCGCCGGTGATTTCGCCGGGTTGGATGGGGCCGTCGCTGATGCTGGTGTTTGGCCGCAGGCCTTG
>CANBTO010000421.1 GCA_947372405.1 Verrucomicrobiaceae bacterium | reverse complement strand
ACGGCGATCAAGGATGTAGCGCATTTCGTCACCCAAACGTCGATCAGTGAGGTAACCACTGGTCGTGAAGCCGGGCGTCAACGACCCTGAAATTTCCGGGAATGCAGGGAAGAGTCCAAGTCCAGGATTCCATTCATGCTTGAAGCGGTTGCCGACGACGGTGACTCGCGTGTCAGGGCCGTGGCCTTGCAACTGAATGCTGATCTCACCACCTACTGTCTGAACCGTCGAGATAGACGGCGATACGGGATTGAGGACCGGGCTGATGCTGTCACTCGCCACCAACAATCCGTCTCTTTCCACTCCAGAAGAAACGAAGATGTGAGTGCGACTGTCACCTTGGATAAAATCAAAATCCCCCGGCGGGAGAGCGCGGATACGGAGCATGTCACCATCAAGCGAAATTTTATCGAAGTGATCGCGGATCGGCTGCCCATTCAGCATTTCTAGCAGCGAGAATTTTGCATGATTCAGAATCACGGTATCGTGACGATAAAGCGAGATGTCAGTGCCAACCTTTACATGAAGTGATTGGGGAAAATAACGGCCACGAGATTTTGGTTCATAGACGGCATTCGCAATGTCATTGCCGCTCGCTGTTAGCGAATCAACGGATACAAGTGAACCAAGATCCACCAGTCCCATCGCATCGGTCCGCACCCGGAGTTCAATTGGCTTTTCATAACCCAGACGTTTGAATGAAAGGGCAATCGCCCGCGATGGCAGCGGCTCGCCATTTCGCCCCCGGACTTCGAGGCGATGCCCTTCAATGGTGGGTGAGAAGAAGGCGGTGCCGACGCGAGATTCCTTGAGGTCGCCATTGATTTCATAGACGGCTTCCTTGCTCAATTTAATCGAATCGCCGCCGGTGCTTGGGGTGACGGTGGCGCGTAAGGTGAGTGTGAGTTTTAAGAGATCCGCCGGAACTTGGAACGGGATTTCAAGCACCGGTGTTAGCTTTAAATCCGTGTCGATAACACGCTCGGTGGTGACGCCGCCTAGCAGCTCGGCCTTGAGGACCAGGGCCGGGTCCTTGATGCGGCCGAGCGGGAGTTCGTAACCGTGATTGGTGAGCCGCAAGCGGATATGCAACTTGGCCTCGTGATCGGCGAGGAGTTGCTCGCGTTCGAGGTGAAAGCGGGCGTCCATCGCGAGCTCGTCGATCCGCGATTTCAGTTCTAATTTTGCGGCGAGTTTTCCAGCCTGCACGATGCCGTCGGTGAAAGGACCATTGGGTGCGTCGGGGGCAAAGATTTTTCCGTTGCCATCTGTCTTTAGAGTTTCCTTCCCGAGTTTCGCGACGGCATTTATCACTGGATTACCCTTTTCATCAAAGAGCCGGATGCTTTGGCCAGCGCCGGTCTGCTCGATATAGGGAATCAACTGGCCCTTGCGGATGAGCGCTCGCGCCGAGACCTGCCCGCTGACGAAATCGACAAGCCACGCACCGGGGCCGGTTAGTTCGGGGAGATCCACGGTTTCTTGGTGCAGCAGCATCGGCGCTTGCGCAAATGTTAGATGACGCTCGTGGTGCGGCACCAGCCCGTCGAGGTCGATGCCGACTTCCAGCTCCTTTCCTCTGCGTTCCAACTGCTCGGGTAGATCGAGTTCGTAAATGCGGACCAACACATCCGGGGTATTTTTGAGGTCGAGTTTTAATGCAACGGCGGCGTCGGAATCCATCAAAACCGGCGCACCGGGCGAAAAGCTGATACGTGACTCTTCCAGCAAGGATTTATACTCTGCGGGATCAATCGCAGGCCCCCAGATCGCGGAATCTCCACCAGCTAACAACCTCGCCCGCGCATGAAGATGTTTGAGCTCGCTCGCCTCAATGAACGGCGCGAACTCGGTCACGGAATCTGTATCACCGAGGAAATGCTGAAGATAGGAATGGATGAGCGGGGAATCATCCTGAATCGGAGGACAGCCGGTCGCAGTCGTGTAATTTTCCCCAAGCTGAATCCGAGTTAGATTGGGCGCATCTGAGATTTTCAAGAACGGATGACTCGTGCGAGGAAGCGCGAGGTAAGCGAGGAAATCATCTTTCTTGTAGAATCCAAATCCTTCCTGCATCCGTAGAAAATGAAATAGTACATGCGCCTTGAGTGAGTTCAGTGCGGGAGGCAGCGTCAGGCAGAAATCCCGGCAATTGGCGAGATACGCGGCGTGGGCCTTTGGATCCCGTTCAAAATCCGTTTCCGCGCCTGGGCGAAGTTTTTTGAGATACTGGAGATCGAATTCGAGGTTCGAGCGGAGTTCGGGATGCAGCTCTAGCAGCGACGAGAGTTGTGATAAAATGAGATTTTCACGGAATGGTATATCACCAAAATTTACGGGTGGTTTGAGATTCATCGCACGATCTATCAGCGGCGCGACACCGGGAAGATCGGCGCGGTCGATGTTTTGCAGGAACCATCGGATCTCATCTTCATCGAACTGCTCGACTCGCTCAAGTTCCCGCAGTCGCCGCTCACCGGTGTATTGGCGGTAGGGCATTTTCGGAGCGGCTTCGGCGGCGGCCTTTTCAAATGCCGCTTCGGAAATGAGTTTCGCGTCCACGCGGGCTGGCAGGCTTTCCGCAGCAGCGGCGGCGTCCGGGCGCTCGTCTTCAAATTTCAACTCCAGTTTGCGGATGAGTTCGTCCAAAGACTTCTTCGGGTCATTCTGATAGCCCATCAGCACTTGGCGGTTTTCCAGCACCGTGAATCCCGTAGAGGCAATCGGTTGATCCTTCCTTGACGATGCCGCCTTCCACTCGGCCATTGTTTTCTCGAACTCCGCCGTCCGTCCGGCGAGTTGATGATCGAGCGCGGTGTGAAAATACGCTTCGCGACTGCCGGGGATGAGTTCCTTCAGCGACGCCGTCCGGGTGATGGGATCGGCGAATCTCTCGCGAAATCCATCATCGTCCGCGTAAATTGGGGAACAGGCGAGAATCAGGTAGATTAGGGACTTTTTCATGACTGTTAGAATCGAATGTTAGAATTTTACTGTTTGCGGGGGGCGCTGCAACAGCCGTTGTTGCTGGAGGAGAGGGCGGGGAAAAAGGGGAGGGATTTCGTCATGAAGATCCCCAAACTAGCACCGTGATTTTTGGCGGAATCGAGGTTTTTTACGGCCATATTTATATACTCCGAGAGTAGCTTTCCGCACCGGCTTGCCAAGATCCCTTTTGGCATCGGCTGTTTTGCTGCTAGGAAGTTGTTTTTGCCTGCGGCTGCTGACCCCCGCCGATGGGTGCGACCTCAGCCCGGTCTGATGACTACCTAGGGTTCCCCAAGCGCCTTCGCGCAAGCCCCTTGGAGCTTGTAAAGCTCGATGGGAATCAACATCGTGCCAACGAACTCCCTCACCCATGCAAATCTCCCTTCCCGACGATGGTCTTGTGTTAATCCTGATCCTTTCGACGATGCTAAGCTTCCGCCCCAAATCAAAAGTGATTGTCCTCGGCCCGATCCGATTTCGCCAACTGGTGGAATCACAAGACCGACCGATCATCATTCGTATGAACAAAGGTTTCCTGCGCCGGAGACCGGTCTATCTACTCCCGCATCAGGGACTCCTGTTCCAGACGGACGTAGGAAATGGACTGCTGCCTGTCGAGGGCGTGACGATTATTGAAAATCCGTCCGAGAACGAGATCTGATAGTCCCGCGTGCAGCGCATGGCTGACACTAAAAAGCCCCGGATCGCGCCGGGGCTTTTGATGATTGATGGAATGCCGCTGCGCTTCAGGCCGCGTGAAATTCAGATCACCACACTCACCGGCTCGCTCGGCAGGCCTTCTCCGGCGTAGTTCGCGCCGGTGACGGTGAATTCCACGGTCGCGTCTGCGGGCAGGCTGTCAAAGGAGTGCTGCTTGCCGGGGCTGTTGAGGAGTTTCACGGGCTGGGCATCGGTGCCGATGACTTTCTTGTAGAAATTGAACGAGTCCGCGCGGCGTGAGCCGTCCACTTGGACGAGGGCGCGGCCATCGCCCAGCTCGGTGGCGTGGACGTGAGCAGGTTGGCAGGGGGTGGAGCTATCGGCAGACGGTTGAGGCCGAAGTCATACCACTGCGGGTCGTCATCTTGGATAGCTCAGGTCCCCATGCCAGCGAGCTTGATGTCGAAGGGGTTTTCATCCGGGTCATTGCTCTTGATGTGGATGGCGGCGGTGCGGGTGCCGATGGCGGTTGGTTTGAATGTCACGGTGAAGGTGGTGGCCTGGCCGGGTGTCAAGGTGGTCTTGGCGAGGGCACTCACGATAAAGCTGGCCGGGTTCGCGCCGTCCTCAGTGATAACCAGACCGGTAAGTGGACTGGTGCTGACATTGCTGATGGTGAAGGTTTTGGCGGCGGAAGGAGTCTGCATCGGCCTGCTGCCGAAGCTCTTCTTGGTACCGCCATTAAGGTTGCTCCCAAGCGGTTGTTGGACGGCGATGTCTGGGATTTTTGGCAGCACGACCGACGGATAGCCGTTCCATGTCGGTGTGGTGAAGCCGGAGCTGCCCTGAATCAAGTACATGGTTAACTGCGACGTGGGGGCATTGAAAACACCCAAACCTAAAGTCGGCGCCTTTCCGCGGAAAGTCACCTGCGTCAGAGAGTTACAATTTTGAAACCCATAATCCCCGATGGTGGTGACACCGCTTCCAATGATCACGCTGCTCAGCGAGGATATTTGAAACGCAGCACTCCCGATGGTTTTGACGCTGTTAGGGATCGTCAGGCTAGTTAGTGAGCCGCACGCTTTGAACGCACTAATCCCGATGGAAGTGACGCCGCTACCGATGGTCACACTCGAGAGCGCTTGGCAGGACTGGAACGTAAAATCCGCGATGGCGGTGACGCGATTGGGAATTGTTGCTTTTTTCAGCGAGGAGCAGTTTTGAAATGCATAACTCCCGATGGAGGTGACGCTGTTTGGGATCGTCGCGCTGGTCAGCGAGGTGCAGGTTCCAAATGCGGCACTTCCAATGGAAGCGACGCTGTTGGGAATTGTCACGCTAGTAATCGACGAGCAGAGGGAAAACGCATTACTGCCGATGGAGGTGACAGATTTTCCGGCAATGGTGGTCGGGATGACTACTGTGCCGAGGGCCGAAGAGGGATAACCGGTGATGGTGATGGAGGTTCCATTGTCGGTGTAGGTGAAATTGTCGAAGGTGGCGGCGGACAGGGGAGTGGCTAGGAGGCAGAG
>CANBTO010000420.1 GCA_947372405.1 Verrucomicrobiaceae bacterium | reverse complement strand
AAACCGGTGCCGCCGACAGCGTGAAACGCCTGAAACTCATCCCCTCCGAAACCCCGACCGATTGGCACTCACCGAAAACCCAAGGCCTCTACGAAATCCGCGACCACCTCGAATTTAAAACCACCTGGCATCCGATCGGGGCCTAGAGGTTCGGGCCGAATTAACATCGTATGAGATTACCTAATAGAATGCCTCGATATACAATTAGTCGTATTCAAATTTAGCCACCTTTCCACCGCATTGGATAGGTTATTTCCCTCAGGGTCGCACGTTTGTGCGCATCCGTTCTCGTAGTTCTGCTGATACGGAATTAGAGCCTACAGCCTCGAAACGGCAGGTAATACCTTCCGCGACTGAAAGATCTCTCAGCGCGACAAGGGTGTCGATGATATGCGGTTTTGGATCAGGAAACCGGTGATCAATATCGGCAATCACTGTCTTTACCCCCAAATTTTTGACCAACGACACAAATGCCTCGGCCTCTGATTTGGAGGCATTGTCATCAACAACCAGAAACTTCGGCACCACAATCGCGCCTCTCTCCTTGTATCGCCGAAGATTGGCAACCACTCTATCGAATCGATCACGTTGTTTAATCCTATTGTAGGTTTCCCGCGTTCCTGAATCCACAGAACACAGTATCCGCAATGTTCCTGGATCGAAGCTAAGGTCCAGCGCTGTTGTCGGAAAATGGACAGCATTCGTATGAAGCCATTGTGTTGCCCCATGGGCATGTAGGCGACGGAAGCAGTGATCAAAGTAGGGGTTCAGCGTAGTCTCTCCGCCTCCGCCCCAATCGATAATCGCCTCTTGTCTGAGCAACCCATTATCGAGCACCTGATCTATCACTGGCCCGATCCGGTATTTCTGCGCCTTGCGGTGTTTGGGATCTTTCATAGGGCTGTAGTCTGTATAACTAAGCCAGCAATAGGTGCAAAGTACGTTGCAGATAACGTAATTCGTGATGCCGATCCAATCTAGCATGCCATTTTGCGGTCCCCAAGCTTGCAGCTTGAGGTGGGGGCAGCCTTTGCATGCGGCATGACCGTCGCGCTGATTTTCTGCGCGTATTTCTGCTTTGCGTTCCATCAAGGCAGGGATGGAAATGGCTTCTTCCTCTGAAAGGGTAGCCAAAATAGGACGTCCACGCCCGTTTTGAACCACAGCACATGCGCGCACATCGCCAAAAGAAAAGCTCAGACCTCCTTCAAGGTACCGGCAGCTATAGTATTCAATTGATTGCATTGCTAGAAATTTGGCTGGCTGCTAGGAATTTGCTTTTGGCGGGAGGCTCTTGTAAAAGCCGTTGGCTGGACCGGAGGGCGGGGGATAGGGGCAGTCCTTGCAGGGTAACAATTTTACGATTGTCGCGCACAACTTTTTGATTCCAATGTCGTTGTTCCCTTGCCAAGTCAGGCGACTTACCGAGTGATTATGGCCCATTTCCAGCCGTTTGGCCAACCATACGTTGCCGACGCTCGTGTGCCCTTTCAGCACCGTGCCGCTGTGGCTCACACGGCCACCTCTGGGCGCGACAGCGTAAAGTGCCGTTTTCGCTATTCCCGGCGTGTCTGCATTCCTTCGTTCCTGCCTCACTTCGTCACTTCCGTCACTTCGCGCTTGTCTGCAAACCCATCCGGTTTACCCATACCTCATGCCCGATGCCGTTTACGTCCAAGATGCCTTCGCCAGAATCGCGGATCGTTATGTGCTCACCAACCACGTCCTAAGCGGCGGCATGGACATCATCTGGCGCAAAATCGTCACCGCGCGCATCCGGAAATGGCGGCCCACACGCTTACTGGATGTCGCGAGCGGCACGGGCGATATGGCCTTGGAAATCCAAGACCAGTGTCCGCAGTGCGATGTCATTGCCTCGGATTTCTGCGCGGAAATGCTCGCCCACGCCGCCAGACAGGGCATCGCGAAAACCATCGTCGCAGATGCGTTGAGGCTGCCTTTCCGGGATGGTGAATTTGATGTCGTCACCGTCGCCTTTGGCCTGCGCAACATGGCAGACTACCCCGCCGCACTGCGCGAAATGCGCCGCGTCCTCAAGTCAAGTGGCCGCCTCGTCATCCTCGATTTTTCCCTACCCACCGGCATTCTCCGCACGCCTTACCGGCTCTATCTGCATCACGTCCTGCCCCGTCTGGCCGGCTGGCTAACCGGTCAAAAAGACGCCTACGAATACCTCGGCGGATCCATCGAGCAATTTCCCTCAGGTAATGCCATGACCGAGCTGCTAGAGAACAGCGGCTTTGCAGAAACCTCCGCCACACCACTCACCGGCGGTGTGGTTACAATCTACGAAGGCAGCAAATTCTGAGGAGGCTGGTCTCTAGTCAACCTGTGTCGATCAGAGATGGACACTCATCAAGCCCGCAGCGCCCGGCTCACCCATCTTGGCAGGACCGAGCCTGTTAGAGTTAGTATCACCACGCCCATCGCGGCCAGCAGCGCTTGGATACCCCCAAAGTGCAGGGCGGTCCAGCCGATGCCTGCAACCATCGTGGATTCCATCAATTGAATTCTCACCAATTTCCCGACCTGGCCGGTGCCGATCATCATGGTATGGTTCAGATGTCGCCAGACGTGGGCGATGAAATACAGGCCATAACACGCGAGCAGCGTTCGGCCGATGTTGGTGAACTCCTTGCCTAACCAAAACGGCAGAAGGTATGGCCCGAGCACCAGTAAACCCAGCGCCGAACAGAGTGCAAATCCCGTGCCGAAGAGGTAGAGCCGCCGCGCCGCCTTCCGTGCCCATGGCCGATCACCACGGGCGAGGGCTTCCGCGACGGCGGGCCAGGTCGGCGTGCTGAGCATGACAACGAAGCCGAGCTGCATCACGGTGAGACTCATGAAGACCCCGAACAAGGCGACCGCCGCCGGACCGCTCGCGCGACCGACGAGCCAGATGCAAAAGCTGGTTTCGACAATGCCGGTCACGAGGCAACAGGTGGAAAATGCCATGCCATCGGAAATCAGATGCCGCACCATGTCGGGCCTGAAAAATTTCAACGCCGGAATCATCAACGGATGATCCCGAAGCAGGGTGAGTGAATTGAACCCCACTGCAAAAACCCTCGCGCCGTAAATGGCGACAACGAGAAACCAAACCTCGGGAATCCACCGGACACCAAATCCGACGAGAAGCGCGCCAATCACATTTCCCACCGCACCCCACAGGTTGTTAGACGCCACCTCGAGATGTCCTTCGCGGATGCGCAGGGTGAGGTTCATGACAAAGAGCATGAGAAACATCCCCAAGCCCACCCACAACGCAGGCCGCAGCGCGGATTCCCTGCCCGCGTAGGATTGGCCGAACAAATGAGGCAGCGGCACGGTGAGCAGCACGGTCGCGAATGCCAAGCCGCCTAACAGGGCGATGCCCGCCATCAGGAAAAACGCGGTGGATCCGAGTTCGCGCTGTTTCACCTCGTCGCCATCCACCCGCGCCCGGCTCAAGCCGTGGGTCAGGGCGGGACCGACTCCAACCTCCAACAACGACATGGTGGCAAGGGCGGAGTTGACCGTGGTGTAAAGGCCGAATTCCGCACGGCCGAGCACGCGTATGGCGATCGGGATCGAAATCAACTGGAGCAGGATAGTCCCCCCCTTTGATATGAAGGACGTTGCCACCGCGAGCCGGATGGAACGGTTCCGGCGGGAGGCGGTTTCTGCGGCGTGACTCTCTGACATGTCCTCGGTTGACACCGTGCTTAACATGCGCCGCCGCGTTTGTAGAGGGTCATCAACATGATTTGCAAATCGAGGGCAAAATTCCAGTTTTCGATGTAGTCGAGATCGAATTTCACCCGCTCGCGCAGGCAGGTATCACCACGCAGGCCGTTGACTTGGGCCCAACCGGTGACACCGGGTTTGATATTGTGGCGGACGTTGTAGTGGGGAATCCGCTCCTTGAAGCCCTCGATCAATTCTGGACGCTCGGGACGCGGGCCGACGAGACTCATGTCACCCCAAAGGACGTTCCAAAACTGGGGCAATTCGTCGATGTTCCAAGCCCGCATCAGCTCGCCGATTTTCAGGCGGCGGGGATCGTCCTTGACCGTCCAGCCTGGGCTGCCGCCGACTTCAGCATCGAGACGCATGCTGCGAATTTTGTAGATGTCGAAGGGGCGGCCGTTCAAACCGATGCGGCGTTGCCGATAGATCACGCTGCCGGGGGATTCCAGATAGACGAGGACGGCAAACACCCCCATCACCGGAGCGAAAATGACCATACCTATCAGGCTGCCGCCGATGTCCACCATCCGTTTCGCGGCATTGTTGAACGCGTGGTGCAAGGGCATTTTCCCAATGCCGAGCACGGGCATGCCATGAATGCTTTCCAAGCGGAGGCCGGAAACCAGGATCTGGAAGCAACTCGGTACCAGTTTGAAGTCAATAAACTCCCGTCCGCAGGTTTCAGCGAGTTCAAGCATCTGGTGGCGGTCCAAAGTACCGTCAACCACCATCACCAGATCCGCACCCGAGTCCCGAAGGATCGAGCGCAATCCTGAGTAAGAACCCAGCATAGGAATCTCCGCCGGCGGCTTCACTTCAAACGGTTGGTCGGGCGGTGAAATCACACCGATCACGGAGATTTGATTGGCCCGGCCATCGCCAAAGCGCTTGATCGCCCGATCACTCTCGTCATTCCAGCCCACAAACACCGCCTTCTGGCGCAACGCGTCCGCAAAGGATTCATTACGTAGAATACAATAGAGAAACCAACGCCAAGTCAACAGCCCGCTCATGGCGGTCATGCATCCGATCACGCAATACATGCGGCTGATCGGGGGCTCGATTTTCAAGACGAGGGAGATCGCTAAAAAGCTGAATGCCCAGATTAAGCAAGATTTCACGATGACCCCAAAAGTCCGCCGCACTGCGAGAAAGTAACGCGGATCATGCAGGCGGAAATTGGCCAGCAGGAATAGCAGCAGCACACTACCTAACAGGACGTGGATGCAATAGCTATAGACGCTAGCACCTGCATCGACGACACCAACTGCGCGCAATCCGGTTTCAAAGCGGATCAGATAGGCGAGCATCAAAGCCAGCACGACCACGGCGGCATCGCCAAGGAAACTGAAGGCCACCAGCTTTTGGTGAGTGACCCATGGGCGATGGCGATGTCTGAGGGTAAATGCTTCTTCTGGATCAATCGATGAGGGTGCGGGAC
>CANBTO010000419.1 GCA_947372405.1 Verrucomicrobiaceae bacterium | reverse complement strand
GAAGCTATACACGCCCAGCGCGATGCTCGATGCGGCGGCGATCCAGAAAATGTTCAGTGACGCGGACCATCCGGCGATACCGAGTGCGAGGCCGGCGACGATCCAGCCGATGGTGCCCCAGACGCGGGCTTTCGGGAACAACTCCTGCGGCAGGTGCGTGAAGGTGATCGTGTTGCCAAGGCCGAGGGTGGGCATGTAGCAGAGCATGTAGGCGATCATCAACCAGACGATCTGCCCGCCTTTTTCCGCACCTTGGGGTGCCATGGTGGCGATGACACACATGATGCCGCCACCGATCAACATCAGCACGCCCATCACGCGTTCCGATGAGAACAGGCGGTCCGCGACGAGGCCAAGGAAAAGAGGAGCGAAGATGGCGGCGATCGGCGCGCTTTCATAGGCACCGCCGATGGAACCGGACAGGCCGTTGTTTCCCATGGCGAGGGAAAGCGTGGCGAACCAGGACCCCCAGGCGAAGAACTGGAGGAACATCATCACGGAAAGGCGGATCAGGGTGGAGCGCGGGGATGGAGTCATGGCGGTGGAATGTGCGGGAAGGATTCAGAGTTTCACGGGTGCGCCGGCGCGGATGGACTTTTCCTCGGCTTCGCAGATTTCCAAGGCCGTCATGCCGTCGAGGGCGCTGACGACCGTCGGGTTCTGGCGTTTGCCGACGCATTCGATGATGTAGTCGATCTCCTTCGAGTAACCATCGCCATCACCGGTTTCCACCGCGCGGGGTTCCTTGCCGGTTTCGGAAACCATCAGGGCCTTGTCGCCGCGGGCGAGGTCGAAGTCGATCGTCGCCTGTTCACAAAGCAGGGTGTAGGCCATGTTGAACCCTTGGATCATCAGCCAGCTTCCCTCCGCATAAACGGACGGGCCGCCGGGATAGTCGTATTGCGTGACCACGTGGTTGATGGCTCCGCTTGCGCCGAGCACGCCCGTGGAAAACACACCCGCCGGGCGACCAAAGAGATGATTCACGAAATCCGTGTCGTGGATGTGGAGGTCGAACAACGCGCCGCCGAGATCCTGGCCGCCGCTGTAGGTCCCTTGCTGGCTCCACGCGGGCATCGCGGAATCCCGGCGGAAACGAGCGGCCAGCACCTTGCCGTAGGTTTGCTCCTCCACCATCTGCTTGAGCCAGCTCCAGCCGGGCCAGAAGCGCATGCACATGGCGGGCATCAGGATGCCGGGTGACTCCGCCGCGACTGCTAGAATTTCGCGCGCCTCCGCCGAGGTGCGGGCCAGCGGTTTCTCACAGATGACGTGTTTGCCCGCCTTCAGCGCGCCGATCACCTGCGGGGCATGCAACGGCGTGGGCGTGCAAAGGTCCACCAGTTCCACATCCGCATCGGCGAAGAGCTCTTCGGTCGTGCGGTAAACCTTCACGTCCGGGCCAAGATGGATGTCGTCGGATTTCTTGATGTTGCCTGAGACTCCGACGAGCACACCGTTCACCGGCACGCGCACGGCGTCGCACACGGCGACCACCCGGGCCTGCGGGTTGGCGAGGTAGGCGCGGAGATGGGTCACACCCATGAAGCCCAGGCCGACGACGGCCACGTTCACGGGTTTCGCGGAAATAGGGGTGTCTTGTCCAGCCATGGGGTCCGCCTTCAACGTATGGTTTCGAGGATAACTTTCCCTGCCTGGACAATATCCGGAATTCTGCTGGTGCCCGCCTCGCGCTCAATGACGAAATCACCGGAGAAACCGGCCTCGTCGAGCGTGGCGAAAAACTCCTTCCAATCGACCTCACCCGTGCCGACCGCGACCTCCTCGCCCCATGTGCCGGGAGTCTTGCTTTGCACCGCGTCCTTGACGTGCACCTGCCGGATCCACGGACCTAACATCCGCACGGCCTCGATCGGGTCGCCTTTGCCGTAAAGCAGCATGTTGGCGGGATCGAAATTGACGAACACATTCGGATGTCCAAGCGCACCTAACAATTCGGCGAGTCCGGCTGCCGATTCCTGGCCGGTCTCCAGCGCGAGCTGGATGTCAACGGCGGCGAAAACGTCCGCCACGGCGGCGAGGCGTTCCACCATCTTGGCGAAATCCGGGTCCACCGGATCGTGCGGGACGAAGCCCGCGTGGAAGGTGACGAGTTTCAACCCGAGCCCGGTGGCGATTCCGGCGGAGGTGTGGATGTTCTCCAGATTCTTCTCCCACGTCGCGTCCGGCGCGATGCCGCCGGTCAGCCGGATCGTATCGAGCGTGGTGTAATCCTCGCCGACGCAGCCGAACATGCCCGAGATGATCGAGATGCCCTTCTGGCGGAGCACGTCCGGAGTCGCCCTCCATTCGGCGGGCGATTCACGCAGCGGGTCGAGAGCGAGTTGCACGCGCTTGAAACCGGTCTGCAGCAACTTTTCCGCAAGGTCCGCAGAACTTGTGGGCAGCAGCGACCAGGAACAGACGGCCAGCCGCTTGTTTAGGTTGTTCGAAAGCATGCGGGATCAAAAACGCCCGCCTCCCGCAATGCAAGCCTCCGTGGAATGCGGGACTCCCGCTCAATGACCGGCCTTCGATTTCTTGTCGATGGCCGCCTCAATATCGCTGATGAACTCGCGGTCCTGCTGGCTGAGCCGGTCCAAGGCGAGAACATAGTCTTTCTTGTTTGCGAGCAGACGGACCTTGCCGTCACGGATCACTGTCGGCCGGGCGGGAGGAACCGGAACGGCAGGCTCGGCGGCACCTTTCGGCGCTTCCATGGTCATGTCCTCGAAGGCGATCAGTTTGGCTTCCAACGGTTTGCCCTCGGCACTCGTCCAGAACCGGGATTCCGATAGCACGACATGGATGGTGTAGCGGGTTTTCCCGCTGGAAGATCCGTCTCTGGGAAGGACCTGCACGCCACCTGAAACCCCGTCCCCGATCGGGCGGGTCTTGAATTTCCCCGGAGTGACCGGCACCACCATCTGCGCGTGGCTGGCGGCGGTGAGTGCGATCACGAGGAAACAGACACCAAGCGGGGCTTTCATGATCAGGAAGATTCAACCCGAAAACGGAAAATGAAACCACGAATTTCAGGAAAGAACACGAAAGGCCGGAGCTTTGGCCTTTGCCTGTCCCGGAGTGCGGGATCGAACCAGCAGGGAAAAATCAAGGATCCACACCCAGGCCGCTGAGTTCGATATCGAACGGGTTTTCATCCGCACCATAGCTCATGATATGGATCCCGGCATTGCGGTTGCCGGCGGCGGTGGGCTTGAAGGTGACCGTGAAGTTGGTGGAGACTCCGGGCGCGAGCGATGACTTGTTAGGAACGGTGACGATGAAGTTCGCAGGGTTCTTACCGGTCTTGATGACCGCCAGGTCCTTGAGAACAGCTGTGCCGGTGTTTTTGATGGTGAAGATTTTACTGCTGCCCGTCATGCCGACCATGGCCGTTCCAAAACTCTTCTTCGCCGCGCCGTCCACCAGGTTGCTGCCGACAGGTTGTTGAATCGCGATATCGGGTGACGGAACAATTTCCACCGTCCGATAGCCTTGCCATCTGGGCGAGGTGAAGCCGGTTTTCCCTTTGAGATAATACACGGTGAAATTACCGGCGCAGCCATCAAAGACATCCTTTCCCATGGCAGGCGCGTCGCCCAGAAAAACCGCTTGCTTCAGACTGAGGCTGTCTTGGAACGCCATTTCCCGGATTGAAGTGACACTGCTGGGAATGGTCACGCTTTTCAGGCTGCTGCTGTATGCGAACGTGAAATTCCCGATGGACGTGATGCCGTTAGGGATGGTGAGGCTCGTCATGCCCTCGCAAGCATCGAACACACCGGCCCCGATGACGGTCAGGCTGCGGGGAACGGTGAGGCTCTTCAAGTTATAGCAACTCTCCAGCGCGCCAAAGCCCATGAATGTGATGCCGTCGGGAAGGTTGAGGTGGATCAGACCGCTGCAATCACGGAACGCCTGCGCCCCGATGGTTGTGACACTGTCTGGAAGATCGACGCTCGTCAGCCCCCGGCAATCGGTGAACGCCGATTCCCCGATGGAAGTCACACCGTCGGGAATCGTGACGTTCGTCAGGCTGCTGCATTCGTAGAACGCGTGTGCCTCAATGGAAGTCACGCCGTTGGGGATGGTGACGCTGCCGGCCTTGGTTAGCAGGCAGAGGATAACCTTGGTCTTCTTGCGGTTGAACAAAAGACCTTCCGCGCTGCTATAGCTGGGATTTTTCGCATCCACGTTGATCGCAGCCAGGTTATAGCAGGCGGAAAACGCGCCATGCCCGATGCTGGTGACGCTGCGGGGGATATCGACGCCTGTCAGCCCGCTTCCGGCAAATGTGTCTTCCCCGATGATGGTGACGCTGTCGGGAATGATGATGCCTGTCAGGCTGGTGCAACCTGCGAAAGCGCCATCCCCGATGGAAGTCACGTTGTCAGGAATGTTGACGTCCTTCAGGCCGCGACATCCATCGAAGGCCATGTTTCCGATGGAGGTGACGCTGTTGGGAATGGTGACGCTCTTGAGCCGGCCGCAATGATAGAACGCATGACTTCCGATGGAAGTGACACCTTCGGGAATGGTATAGCTTCCAGTGATGGCTTGCGGGCACTGGAGGATCCGGGTCTTTTTCCGGTTGAACAGGATGCCGTCCTCGCTGCTGTAGGCAGGATTCCCCGCATCCACCGTGATCGACGTCAGTCTTGGGCAGGTGCGGAACGCATCGTCGCGGATGGCAATGAGACTCTTGGGAATGGTGATGCCGCCCAGATTGCTGCAGCCAATGAACGCATCCTTCCCGATGAAGGTAACGCCCTCGGGGATGGAGACACTCACCAGTTTGTTGCATAGATAAAACACCTCCTTCTCGATGGCGGTGACACCCACCGGAATCACCATGCCTGTCAGGCTGGTGCAAAAGGAGAACGCACCCCGCGCGATCCGCGTGACGCCGTTGGGGATCTTCACTCCCGTCAGTTTGCGACACCCTGCGAACGCCTCCTCCTCAATGGCAGTGACGCCGTTGGGAATGGTGACATCCCCGAACTTGCCTCCAGGACATTCGATGAGCGTGGTCTTTTGGTGATCGAGCAAAAACCCGTTCGCGCTACCAAAACTGGGATTCCGGGCATCCACCGTGATCGTGGCCAGGTGGTTGCACTCCACGAATACCTGTTTTCCGAGGGAAGTGACGCTTTCGGGGATGGTCACGCTTGTCAGGCCATGGCACATGGCGAACGCCTGATTCCCGATGCGG
>CANBTO010000418.1 GCA_947372405.1 Verrucomicrobiaceae bacterium | reverse complement strand
GCATCGCTCTGCATCCGGTAGGTGAGCTCAAAACTGCGGATGCGTGCTTCTAACTGCGGTTCATGGCCGCGTTCGGCGGCGTGGCGCTCGTTAAGTTGACGGAGGAAATCCAGTTCTCGTCTTTGCCGTGAATTTCGTGCCGTTGGGTTGCGGAGATTTTCGATCATGTGGTCCACCTCCTCGATGGAGCTGTCCAGATAGGTTCCTTGGAAACGACCGGGGAGGAATGACGCCCGCCAGTTTTCCGCGCGTTTGATCGGCATGCCGCCGGGACACATCGAGATGTAGGCGGGAAGGTTTTCATTCTCACAGCCAAGTCCGTAAGTCACCCACGAACCCATCGACGGACGGGCGAGTCGGCCATCGCCGCAATTCATGAGCATCAGGGACGGCTCATGGTTAGGGACGTCGGCGGTCATCGAACGAATCACGCAAAGATCGTCGGCGTGCTTTGCGGTGTGTTTGAAAAGTTCGCTTACCTCGAGACCGCATTCGCCATAGCGGTCGAAGGTGAAGGGCGAGCGCAGCGCGGTGCCGGTGGGACGCTCGGTTTTCAATCCTTCTAACGGGATGACCTTGCCGTGCTGGAGTTGCAGCGTGGGCTTGGGATCGAACGTGTCCACCTGTGACGGCCCGCCGTTCATGAAGAGATGGACGACCCGCTTCGCCTTCGGCGAGAAATGCGGTCCGCGCATTGCGCCGGGATCGACGGCCATGGCGGACGCGTTTCCACCGAACAAACTGCCGAGTGCGAGACCGCCAAAACCCATACCGCAGCGGCGCAAAAAATCACGGCGGTCGAGGATGATGTCATTGACAGTTAGATGGTGGGACATGCTCACTCGATGAAGTTAAATTCATTGGACGCCCAAAGCATTTGGATTAGGTCCGCCCAAGGATCGCCCGCGACCACAGCAGGAGGTGGGGAATTACTAACGGGAAACTGGTCGCGAAGAGCCCCGAGTTCCCGTGGTTTTTCATCGGCGGATTCCCTGCCCATCATGCGGAGGCTCCACCCGACCGAGCCGACGGCATCTCCGTCTGGAGCGCGAAGTACGAAGTCCACCGTATCTCCGGCGGCGACGGCGGTCCATTCACTATCAATGTTGGAATTTGAATCGGGAGGCAGCGTGTGATTGACAAAATCCGTACTGCTGCTCTTCGCAAAATTCCACGCCAGAGCAGCGCCACCCTTGCCCGTCCGTTCGATTTTTCCCATCATCCGCACTTGCCCCGCACCAAGCGCGCGCCAACGGAGAATCAAATCATGGCCAGCTCCGGGATGGCCGCCCGTCGCACCCGCGTGGAGCCAACGGATGGGCGCGGTTGCTGGATCCTGACCGGTTTTCCAAACCCCATCGGCAAACAACGGGAAGGGAAGCGCCTCGCCAGGCAGGCCGCCGGTGTCCGGTGCGTGGCGGATTTCCCAAACTCCTGTTAATTTGGGCTGATAGTCGGTTAGGTCGATTTTTTGAATCCACGCTAGGGCATCGCCAATTTCTCCGGTAGAAGGCTCGCGCTGATAGACCCGTTGGTAAATCCAATGCAAGCGGGCTTTGTCATCGGACAATTCGCGGAACTTCGGATCGGCCGCCAATTTCGCCGCCTGACGCAGGGCGAGAGGACTGTTGAGGAAATACAATGCCTGCTGAGGAACGCTGGTTTCGATGCGCTTCGGGCTGTGGTGATCCGGGTGGGGAAAGTCGAAGGAGACGAAGGTGTTCGCGAGGGCGTAGCGATCGACGAAGGAGTAAACGGTGCGGCGGTTGTCGGCATCAGCGCTTTCTAACGAAACGGAGCGACCACCCGTCGATCCGGTGTTGAGACTTCCCGAGGTGGTAAGCAGGCGGTCGCGCATCGACTCGAAATCGATGCGCTGGCGTTGCCATTTCCAGAAATAATTGTTCGCCTCGTCAATGCTCTGGTTTTTCGCGGGACCATCGGCAGCGAGGCGGAAGGCTTTGGATGTTAGAATCATGCGGTGCAGGTTTTTCAATGAGCCGCCTTGTTCGGTGAATCGGATTGCCAGCCAGTCGAGCAGCGGACGAAGCGGTGGATCGGCTTGCTGGATGCCGAAATCTCCCGGGTCCGCTAGGTTATTGCCGAAGTGCCAGCCCCATACGCGGTTGACCATGACGCGGGTGGCGAGTGGATTGTTAGAATCAGCGATTTTCTCCGCGAGCGACAGGCGCGGACTCTTGCCGTCCGCGAATTTCCCGCCGCCAAGGAAGCCGAGCCACTGGCGGTCGATGGTTTCACCGCGGTTGTCCGGGTTTCCACGAATGAAAATCTGTGCGGGCGACCAATTTTCCTTGTCCTTCAAACTCATCGCACGCGGCGGCGAGCCGGAATGGTCGTTCTGGAGCTTCGTCATGTCACCCGCACGTTTGCGAGCCTGATTGCCGTCCTCCTGATCGAAAAACTCGTGAACCCGATTGATGTCGTAGGCAAGCGGGCAACCCTGCTGCGCTGCTAGATTTTTCAATTCGCTGCCATCTCCCCCGTCGTTGAAGAGTGCGAGGCAGAGTGTCTTGCGTCCCGCTTCATCGGCGGCATCCATCTCTTTCGCCCACGTGACCAGTCGGGGAATCGCCTTGTCGCCCCATGCCTTGTTGTTGAGGAAATCCCGCCAGCGGATGACGGCGGCCGGACGATAGCGGCCTCGCTTGAACGCAGCGGGCGTGGCTTTCCCGACATCCCAGTTTTCCTTCTTCGCCTGCCATGCCAGATCCAGATAGACGGCAGCGGATTCCGGCTGATGCAATTGATCGACGATCGCCTGGCGGGCGGCGCGGTCAGCATCATCGAGTTTCGCCGCCTCCTTTTTGAAATTCTGATAGGCCGCCGCGTCCGGCGGATCGCCAATGATCGGCTTGTTCTCCGGCTCGTCGGTGTTTTCAAATATCGAATAGAGCGAGTAATAGTCGCGGGTGGTGATCGGGTCGAACTTGTGATCGTGGCAGCGTGCGCAGGACACCGTGCTTGATAGAAACCCACGGGTGACCACATCGACGCGGTCATCGATGGTTTCCAAAGCGCCGGAGCGCGGGCCGACCGTTAGAAATCCCAGTGCTGCTAGATCTGGATCATCGGGCTTGTCCGTCATGCAGTCGGCGGCGATCTGCAATTTCACGAAGCGACCGTAGGGCATGTCCGCATTGAAGGAACGGATGAGCCAATCGCGGTAGGTGTAGGCGAAGGGATAGCGGTTGTCCTGATCGAAATTGTAGCCGCGCGTGTCGGCGTAGCGGGCGACGTCCATCCAGTGCCGCGCCCAGCGTTCGCCGTAAGCCGGGCTAGCTAACAGCTCGTCAACGAGTGCCTTCCACGTCGCGTCGTCGGGATTCGTCTCGATGCGTTTGATCTGTTCCGCCGTGGGCGGCAGGCCGGTGAGCGTGTAGGCCGCGCGTTCGATCCACTGCCGCGGCGGGGCCATTTTGGCGGGTGCGAGGCCCGCTTTTTTCCATGCCGAGGCGAGCAGCACGTCGATCGAGCCATCCGCCGGGATTTTCACATCCACAGGCGGCAGATAGGCCCAATGATCCGCCGCCTGCGCCAGTAAGGGAAGGAAAGCAAAGCCGAGCGTGAGGGCGGAGGCGCGCATGAGCTAGCGGCAGCATACACCATTTTCACGCCGGAGCTTTCAGGGTTCCGACTTTGAATACGTCGCTCGATCATCAAACTCGGATGATTCGTTTCCCGCGTTCCGCATCATCGATTTTGAATTTCACCGGGAGAAATTTTTCGATGACGGAGATGTTGGTTGGAACGTGATCGTCGGGGACCATGGTGGTGAAACTGCCGCCGCCCGCAATGGCCATGGGCAGCAGCAATTGGTCTGCGAGCCAGCGGCCGACAGGCGCGCCGGAGCTGATGAAGTCCTGCATGGATTTTCCCGCACGGCTCCCCACACGCTCCGCAGTGACGTTGGTTTCGCCAAAGGTGCTGGTGAGTTCCGTGGTGTTTTTGAAAACCGCTTCGCACAGACAGCAAACGCCCCGTCCCGGACCGGGCTCACGGGTTTCGAGAGTGGCATCCGTGCAGGGAAATTTTTCGAGTGCCGCCGCGAGGATTCGTTCTCCGATTGCCAGAGGAAGATTCCGAATCGGCACGCGGAGGCGAGTGGATGTTAGATCGCCGCGTTCATGGAGATCGATGCCGCTGAGCTTCAAACACGGTTGGACGACACACTCGATCACGCCGCCGCCAACCGGGGCGAAGCCGCTTTGGATGAGGGAAGCCGTAGCATCCACCCCCATGCGTCGAAGCGCGGGGAGAAAAACTCGGTCGATGAATTCAAACGGCGGCGCGAGTGGATTGTGGGTGCCGCCTTCGAGCCGCAGCGTGCTCGGGCCATCGGCGTGGAGCAGCGCGGGCAGCAGGGTTTGAAACAATAAATTCGTGCTGCCTGCGGTGCCGATGGCGAATTGGTACGATGCGCCCCGTATTTTCCCGGCGCGGAAAACAAGTTCCGTGGAACCGATCTCCACGCCGTCGGCAATGCCTTCGGAAATTTCACAAGCCGCCTTCACGCAGGTGAGGTGCTGGCGCATCAGGCCCGGTTTCTGGCGCTTGCCACGGATGTTCGTCATCCGGAACGGCAGGCCGGTGACCATGGCGAGCGATAGCGCGGTGCGGAGCATTTGTCCGCCGCCGTTCGTACCGTCGAGTTGAATGGTTTTCATGGTTTGTTAACAGAAGAGTTTTATAACCGCAGATGAATGCAGATGAATGCAGATGGAAGAAGGGATAAGAAGTCGGGAGTGACGAGCGGAATAAATGTACGCGTCCCTACCCTCCAACAGCTCTTCTCTTATCTATGTTCATCTTCGTTCATCTGCGGTTAAATTGTTCTTGTTTTCATTAGTCATCCGCCGCCGCTTCGTCCTTGATGACGAAGCGGGCTTGTAGCTTCGCAACTTGTCGCGCAAGGCCGGCGGCTTCGACGCTGCGGAGGACTTCGGGGAAGTTTTTGTAGGCGTCGGGGGCTTCGTCGATTGGATATTTCCGGCAGTTCGTTAGAATGTCGGACGCGTCGAAATCAGCGTCCACGGATTTCTGATCGAGCGTCCGTGCCGCGTGTTTGCGGCCCATGCAGCGGCCCGCGCCATGGTTGACCGAGAAGGCGGTGCGCTCGGCTCCACCCTCGGCGACCATGACGACGGAGCCATCGCGTGGATTTCCGGGAAGCAGGATCGGGTGGCCACTTGCGGCGAA
>CANBTO010000417.1 GCA_947372405.1 Verrucomicrobiaceae bacterium | reverse complement strand
CGCTTCGGCATGGAGGTGATGCGGTTTTCGCCGCGCCAGGCGGATGTTCTGATCGTCTCAGGCACGGTCACCTACAAGATGGCTCTGGCTGTGAAACGGATCTGGGACCAGATGCCGGAACCTAAATGGTGCATCGCAATGGGAGCATGCGCGTCGAGCGGCGGCATGTATCGCAGCTACGCTGTGCTGCAGGGAATCGACCGCCTGATCCCGGTGGACGTTTACATTTCCGGGTGCCCGCCGCGCCCTGAGGCGCTGATCGAGGCGCTCATGAAACTCCAGACGAAGATCGAGGGAGAGGAATCCACCATGGCCCAGAAGAAGGCGTTTTTCGACGGCGAATCCTGAAATACCCAATATCCATGTCATCCGCAGCCGATGTGACAAAGCTCCGTGAATCCTTCGGAGAGAAGATTTTGAAAACCGTGGAATTCCGCGGCGAGCAGACCGTTATCGTTGCGCTGGATGCCCTGCACGATGTGCTTTCGAAGTGCCACAAGGACCTCGGATACGAGATGATCCTGGACATTTCGAGCGTCGATCATTTTGGCAATGATCCAAGGTTTGAGATCGTGTATGAAATTGCAACTTTGGACGACTCCAGCCACCTAAGGGTGAAAGCGTCTGTGGCGGAGGATGAGTCCGTGCCGTCGGTGACTGACATCTGGGTAGGCGCGGACTGGCACGAACGCGAGGTCTGGGACATGATGGGTATTCCGTTTACCGGACATCCGAACATGAAGCGCATACTGATGTGGGAGGGCTACCCGTTTTTTCCGCTAAGAAAGGATTTTCCTTTGGCTGGCAGGCCGTCTGAAATGCCTGATGTGGCGTTCACCGGAGTGGCTCCTCTCGAAGGCGGACCATTCGTAACCAGCGCTGGTGGAGAAGACACCGTGCGTCGCGAACCTCGCGCCCGGGTCGTCGAGTAGTTTTCAGCAGGAACGAAAAACTCCGCCATGCATCATTCCGGCGTGCTCTTTTCTGATGCCGCCCGGAATCTCAGGCAGATCGGCCATTCGCGTGCGACTTGGTTATTGGTCATCGTCATCACCGCGATTCAGGCTGGTGTGTCATTGCTGGGTGGCGTGGACGAGATGGGATCCTTTTATGAAGCATTGGGGCTGAGCCGCCACGGTTTCATTTCCGGCAAAGTCTGGCAGATTGTGACTTACGGATTTCTGCACGGAGGCTGGCTCCATGCTGGCTTGAACGCTCTGTTTCTGCTGGCGATCGGTTCCAGAATCGAACACGTGATCGGCTGGAAGGCGATGTTGGGGTCGGCCTTCGCATGCGTCGCCGGAGGCGGAGCGCTGCATTTGCTCTCGAGCTCAGGGCTGCTGGTGGGGATGTCTGGCGGCTGTGTCGGGCTGCTTCTGCTGCTCGTCACGCTTTCCCCCCAGTCGCGGATGTTTCCGCTACCCGTATCCGGGAGAAGCCTTGGAGCCGGGCTGCTGATTGCGGAATTGTTATTCGTCCTGATGGACCCTGCGCTGGGTCTGTCATTTGCTTCATCCGCAGGCCGATGGTTCGAGAGCCACGGCTGGGCAGGATGGTTTCAAGTGGGACATGCCTGCCATCTTGCCGGTGGTATCGTGGGATGGTTGTGCGGATTGTGGATTCTGCGTCCACCCGTAACACTGGCTCGCCTCCGCCGTGATCGTGCACGGCGTGAGGCGAGATTGAATCAAAAGGCGAGGTGAATCAGCCCTGGCCCTGATAGTAAGGCTTGCCCTTCTCGTCTTTGGAGGGAGGACGTGAGTCCTGCTGGCGATTGCCGCCTTTTTGAGGCGGTTGGTTCACGGGTTTGGCTCCCTGGCGCTGTTGGTTCTGGATCTGCGAGTTGCGTGGGTCATGTTTCCCTTGGACGGGACCCTTGGTGTTCACGTATTTGTTGTAGTCGGATGGTTTCTGGCCCTTTTTGTACTGGGAGTTGGATCCGGATCTTGAGTCATACGGGTAACCGTTCTTGTTTCTGGTCTGGCTCTGGTAGTCGCCATAGACATGGCCGTTGGATGCTACCCGTGGTCCTTGGTTCGGACCGCCATAGTAGTTGTTGCCACCGTAGGAGGGCGGCTTGCCGTTGTGGTTGTAGTCCGGCCGTTGTCCGTTGACCCTTCCAGGGTTGTAGGATTGCTGGTGGACTTGTTTCGCCCAGCTGTAGTTGGTGTTGCGATAGTTGATCTCGCGGTTGCTGTAGTTCGTGATGTTCACGTTGCTCACATAGCGCGGGGGCGGGCAGTAGCCGCTCCCCGGGCGCCAGCCATACGGGTGAGGACATCCCACGACCACCGCGGGACGGTAGCCCACCGGATAGTAGCCGTTCAGGTAGGGATCGTAGTAGCAGCGGCGCTGGTAGTCATAGTAGCTGTAGCAGTTTGGGTCGTAGCCCCATCTCGGGTTGCCCGTGGAGACGAAGACCGAAGTGTTGAAATGACTGCCACCATATCCGTAACCGTAGCCGTATCCGACAGCGGCAGTGCCGCCGGCGGGTGCGTAGTAGGGATCGTAAACGCAGGAGGTGAATGCGAATGCGGCCGCGGCTCCTACCGCGGCGGCTGCCCAATGACGAAGATTTTTCTTCATGCGGCTACGACAGCACGAATCGGGTTTTTATTCGAATGGTTTTCCGGAGATTTTTCGAGACACTGCTCGCATGGGTTGACAGGGGAACGGGTTCTCGGGTTTGATCTTCAGAGAAAGCATGACTACTCAAAACGCGCCAATTCTCGTCACAGGCGGGGCCGGCTACATCGGCTCCCACACCGTCCGCCTGCTGGCCAGCCAGGGACGCAAGATCGTCGTTCTCGACAACCTCGTTTTCGGCCATGAAAAAGCGATCGTGGATTCCGGTGTGGAATTGGTTGTGGGAGATGTCGGTGATCAGGATCTCACGCGCGCCATGTTCGAGAAACACCGCTTTGGAGCGGTCGTCCATTTCGCGGCCTACGCCTACGTGGGTGAATCCGTCACGAATCCGCTGAAGTATTACCAGAACAACACCGCGGAGCCCATCAAGCTGCTGCAGGTGATGCAGGAGTATGGCTGCAAGGTGTTCGTTTTTTCCTCCACATGCGCCACCTACGGCGTGCCGGACAAACTGCCGATCACGGAAACGAACCATCAGGATCCCATCAACCCCTACGGCCGCAGCAAGCTGATGGTGGAATGGATTCTCAAGGACTGCGGCGAGGCCTGGGGCCTGCGCAGCGCCTGTTTGCGTTATTTCAATGCCAGCGGCTGCTCGCCGGACGGCTTGATCGGCGAGGATCACGATCCGGAAACCCATCTCATCCCACGCGTCATGATGGCCGTGACCGGAGAAATCGATCATCTCGAGGTTTTCGGAACCGACTACAATACCCCGGATGGCACCTGCATCCGCGATTACATCCACGTCGAGGACCTCGCCGATGCCCATGCCCGTGCGTTGGATCACCTCGCGGCGGGCGGTGAATCCGTGCGCTGCAATCTTGGGACCGGAGTTGGAGTCTCCGTGAAACAGATCATTGCAGCGGTCGAGGAAGTCACCGGGGAAAAAGTTCCGCTGAAATTCGGCCCGCGTCGCGCGGGGGATCCGGATTCCCTTGTCGCCGATCCAGCGCTGGCAAAACAGGTGCTCGGCTGGGAGGCCAGCCGCCGGGATGTCCGGGACATGGTCCGTCCCGCATGGCTCTGGATGAGCGGCTCCAATCGTGGAAGGTTCCCCGAAAACACCCAGGTCTCGTAATTGCGATGTATTGACATTTTCACTTGCGAACGCGAGCAAGCCCGATCACATTTCGCCAACTCGATTCAAATCCAATGCAACATTTCCGCCTGAAACCCAAACCCGGATGGTCTCGGTCCGCCTTTACCTTGGTGGAGATGCTTGTGGTCATCGCCATCATCCTGATCCTGATGACGGCCGGAACCATCGGCCTCAGTGGGGTGGGCGGCAAAGGAGTCACCAGCGGCGTGGGTTCGGCAGAATCCCTTTTTGATGAAGCCCGCACGACCGCGGTGGGTAAGAATCTGAGATCCTGTGTGCTGGTGGCCAAGACGCTCACCAACAATACTTCGGATGACCTCCGGCGCATTCTCGTCGCATATGAAGAGACCGATCCCGCCACCGGTCAGCCAAAGCAGACGGATCCCAATGTCACTCCAAACTGGGTTCTATCCAGCCGGGGTGCGCTGCTTCCCGACCAGACATTCTTCAGCCAGACGCTGAGCAAATTGGACCAGATCGGGGGAACGGGCGACATCGCCACGATTAATTCAAGCAAGATCGTGGGCGTGAAACCGGCCTATCAGGGAGATTATTACATCTACGAATTCAACTCTCAGGGGATTTGCAAGACTCCCGGCTGCAGCTTTGTCATCGGTTCCGGAGCACGCACCCTCACCAAGGCAAGCACCGCACAACTCCCCAGGGTCATGGCAAGCTCCAGGCGTGACTTCGGAGGATTTGTGATCTGGCGGAATGGAAGCACATCCGTTTTCCACAGTCCCGACCAGATTTCGAAAAACCTTCCCGCCACCGGTTCCACCTTCTGAGTTCATGAAAACCCCTTCCTCCACCATCAGACGAGCGTTCACCCTGCTGGAGACAGTCATCGCCATCGGCGTGTTGGCCGTGCTGCTCACCGGCTTCGTCATTGTCTTCTCACCCGCCGCCGCAGGCATCAGGAAGGCGATCAGCGTTCAGGAGGCGGATCGTCTCACCTCCACGCTCGAGCAGGAACTGGTCACCTACCGGAAAGAGGCAAACCTCCCGGCCAAGACACCAGCCACCAGCCAGTTCACCGGCTTTGACAAGGCCTTCGATTGGATCAAGAAATCCAATTTGCCGGACACCTCGCTGATGGTCTATCAGTACAGGGGAAGCCTCACCTCGGCGCCTCGATCGGATGACGGCACTCCCAATACTCTCGCCAACATCAGTGGCAAGTTTGCAGGTAAGGATTATATCGTCCAGACGATGGTGCGTCGCAAGAACGACACCAAGTTCAAGGAAGATCTCACGGCTCTGGAAGGCGGCGTGTATTTCGTGAAATGCACGCAGTTGAAGTTCAATGCGTCCGGACAGTTGGTGACCGGAACGCCGGGACAGATTGTCGATCCCAAGGCGGCCGCGGGTGCGGACATTGCTTCTGCCGATCTATACCCGGAAGCGGTCATCGCCTTCACTGCGGATTTCTACACCCTTCCCACCAGGTCTCCCGGTTATTTCGACACGG
>CANBTO010000416.1 GCA_947372405.1 Verrucomicrobiaceae bacterium | reverse complement strand
AAATTCACCGAGCCAGTCCATGCCATGTTCTCAAGCGTGTCCTCGATGCTGTAGCCCGCGGACTTGAAGATCTCGCCCGCGTAGTTGAAGACCACGTTGATGCCGCACCATTGTTGGAAGACGGCGAGGCCGATGCCTAACATCAGGATCTTCAGGGTCTTCCGTTCGAACAGCGCGCTGAAATGAACCTTGCCGCCCATGTCGTTCTCCAGAGTTGACTCGATCGACGCGAGCACCTTGCCCGCGTATGCGTCACCGCCGATCTTCGAGAGGATCCGCAACGCCTTCTCGGAATGACCGTTCTTCACCAGCCAGCGAGGACTTTCCGGCACGACCAGCATACCCAGCAAGAAAAGCAGCGAAGGTACGGCCGTAATGCCGAACATCCAGCGCCAGCCGCTCGTTTCATTCCATGCCAGCACCGCGTCCGCCACGCCAACCCCGCCGATCCAGCGGGGAAAACACTGAGCCACCCACAGGTTCACCAACTGCGCCGCGAGGATCCCGATGACGATGGTGAACTGGTTCAAAGACACAAGGCGTCCACGCATCGCGGCAGGCGAGATTTCAGAGATGTACATCGGCGAGAGGTTGGATGCCAGGCCGATCGCCACTCCGCCAATGATGCGCCATAATACGAAGATGTCGAACGAACCCGCCGCTCCCGTACCGATGGACGACAATGTGAAAAGACACGCTGATAGAAACAAAAGCCACTTGCGTCCGAAGCGGTCGCTCAAGCCGCCGGAAAGCAGCGCGCCCGCCAGACAGCCGATCAGCGCACAGCTCTGGGCCCAGCCCTTGTCCGCCGGATTGACGAGAGAGAAAAACTTTTCATAGAACGGGGCCGCTCCGCCGATGACGACCCAGTCGTATCCGAAGAGCAGTCCGCCAAGCGCGGCTGTGGCGGCGATGAGCCAGAGGTATCCGCCATGACGAGCGGCTGGAACGGCGGAGTTCCCGCCGACAGATGATGTGTGGTTGATGATGGCCATGAGCTACTGGGGTTTTACCTGACTGATTGCCGTGCAGACTACCCACTCGCTGCTCCCGCATCCATGGAAAATCCGAGGAAATCCATGGACATTCCGAGGATAGTTGGGAAACTCCAGCCATGGAGCAGGAGATCCGTGACAAGCGGCCCGAGGGATTTCCCGGACAGCGCCTGATCATCGTTCCTCCGGCCATCGCCGTGAGGGCCTCACGCCAACCTGTGATCCGGGACCTCTGTGTCACCCATATCGGCACTTTCGTGGCGGCAGGAAACCACTTCGTCAAGAGAACCCACGGCACTTCCCAGCACATTCTGATCGCCTGCCTCTCCGGCAGCGGCAGTTGTCAATTGAACGACAGGGAGTGGAAACTCGGCCCCGGCAACCTGTTGTTTCTACCGCCCCGCACGGCCCACATATATCATGCCGATCCACGCTCGCCATGGACGATCTTCTGGTTCCACTTCCGCGGCCTAAGGGCGGAGGACTACCTCACCACCCTCGGGGTTTCAGCATCGAAACCCGTCGTATCGGTGGACGAGCCCGAGGTGCTGTTAGACGCATTCGAAGACACTTTCCGCCACGCCACCCATGGCTTCAGCGAAACGGCGCTGACAGGGCTGTCCACTTCATTCGCCAGGCTGTTAGGGTTGGTCAAGGTCCACCAGCGTGCCGCCGGCCCACGCACGCGGCTCGCCGGCAGCCGCCTGCTCAAGGTGCTGGCGTCCATGCGCGGCGACCTTGCCCACGCCTGGACGCTGGACGAGCTCGCACGCAATGCCAGTCTCAGCGTGCCGCACTTCACCGAGCTCTGCCGCATCCAGACCGGCATGCCGCCACTGGGCCTGCTGATCCGGCTGCGCCTCCAAAAGGCCATGGACCTGCTGCAACAAGGAAACCACAACGTCGCGGAAGCCGCGCTCGCCGTAGGCTATGACGATCCGTTCTATTTCTCTCGTCTCTTCAGGAAACACATGGGCATGACTCCCTCCGCCTGCCGGCAGGGGCCATGACCGGCGGTCACGCCATGGCAAGCGAGATCTCCGGCCCGCCGGCTGCTAGAACCAGCGGCGTCTTGAAGCGTGCCACACCATCGCTGACCGTACACGCCACCACGTCATTGCCACTGCGCACGACGACACCCGGAGCGAGCCACGGCATGCGGAGTTCATTCAAGGTGAGACGACCGTGAGCCAGCTTGAGCAGCGCGTTCCATTTTCCACCGGCCTTCTTCTGTTCGAAGCTCCCCCACCCTTCGGCGGCGGTGAAGGCGGACTTGAAGTTTTCCGGGCCGATCTTCGGATCGAAACCGATGATGCCATCGGGCCCACTGTAGCGGAAGCCGCAGGCCGCGAGATAGACCCCGTAGCTTGCCATGCTGCGCGCATAGTGATCGCCGCACTCGACTTCGTTCCATGGATTGCGCCGTGAGGCGTGGTAGCGGTCGTGCACGGCGCGGGTGATGGCGAGGCCTTCCATCACGAGACCTTCCCAGATCATGTGTCCGGCGACCTGGTATTCGAAACCATTCATGCACTCGTTGAAATAGCCAGCCGCCCAGCTCGCCTTGCCTTTGCCACTCGCCTTCGCATAGTCCCAGTCGGAGCGCGGGAACGTGCACATCAGCAGCCCTGCCTCGCCCGCCATCGCATACCAGCGGCCGGGTTTGTTCGCCTCGCGATACGGTCCCACGTCCGGCGAGAAGTTATAACGCCACAGAGCCTTCAACGCGGACAAGGTTTCCTTCTGCGGCAAGACCCGCGGCAGTCCGACCTGGAAGGCCCAGCTTTGACCGAAGACCTGGTCAATCTCGCAACCGGTGCCCGAGTTGATCGCGTCGAGGTGGTTGGGGTCCACCTTGTTGATGAAATATTCGCCGTCGTAGAGCTTCTCCACCAGACTCCTGCGACCGGTCTCCGCGATGCCGCGACACTGGCGCGCGAACTCCGCATCGCCGACCAAGTCCGCCATCTCCGCCGCACCTGATAGAGCGGCCACATGCAGACCGCTCAGCCATGCGACGGGCCCGAACCAGTCGGTATCAAGCGTGTTGTGCTGGTTGCTTTCGATGAGACCGTCGCCGTTTCCATCCTTGGCGATGAGCCATTGCGTCGCGAGTTTGATCTTCGGCCAGTTGCGCTTGAGGAATCCGGAGTCCACCGACATCTGGTGCTCCCGCAGCGCGCGCAGGATCGTGCCGGCTTGTGCGTCCACTGCGGGGATGTTGTTGTATTCCGCACGGAAAAAAATCGCTCCGTCCGGCTTGAGGGCTTGTCCGAAGTCCACCTTCTCGCGTGTTTGGCGCTCGAGTTCCGGGAAAAGGCGCCCCATGGCATGCGCGTAGTGATAGACATGGCCGCAGGTGCCGGGGCAGCAACCGACTCCTTCATTTCCATAGAAGCGTCCGTCCGCAAATCGATAACAGGTTGAACTCGCGAGAATCGACGTGTTGAGCATCGTCCGGTCGAGGAACCAGAACGGCAAAGTCGAATCATACCAAGTGTCGCGCCAGAGGCGGGTGGCACTGGCGAGCCGGTCGAAGTTCGCAGCCACGTAATCCGCCACTGCGAGCGCTGAGGCGAACTTCACGGCATAGTGACGACCGGCCTTAGCCAGCGGGCCACCCAGTGAGAGATTGGGGAAATGCCATGCGATCACGAACGTGACCGTCGCCGTGGCTCCTGGCGCGATCGTCACTTTGCGTCCAAGCGAACCGACCGGTTTGCCGCTGAATGGCACCGACTCGTCCGCAGTGGCTGCTTCGGCAGGAGCACCTAACAAGACCATGGCCATCGTGCCGAAATCGAGCAAATCCTCGATTCTATCCGAGCCGCCCGAGTGATCGGTAAACACGATGCCACCCACCCCCACATTCCCCCACGATCCTTCCGCGTCATCGAGAATCTCGATGCGGGCCTTCTTCCCTGCGTGCGCGCGCACGTCAATGAACTCCCTGGCCAATTCATTGCTGTTCCGCCCGGCAACCGTTTTAAGCGGCTTTCCATCCACCATCAGTGTTACGCCGAATCTGGAATTCTTCCGAGCCTTTCCGCCACCGATCCAGAGAGATACAAAGTTCCGCTCGATGACGAACTCACGGCTTAGCATGCGTCCTTTGGCATCGTCCTTGACTCCCGTTGAACCGCCGGGAGCGGTGGCATGGGAGTTGACCACGCGCGCGGTGTCACCGCCGACATTGCCTTGGTAGGAAGGTATGTCGGATTTGTTGACAGGGCCTGCGCCGAACGCAGTGCCTTCGACCTGCCAGCCATCGTATTTGGCGCCTTTCCAGTCCTCGAACACGATGTCCGGGCGCGCTTCTTTCCGCACCGTATTGCCCTCCGCCGAACAGACCAGCGCGGTCAGATCCGGCTCACGCACGATCCGGTTGTGAAGAATGCCATCGTGCTGGCGGTTGTTCAGGCAGACACCGTTCTCCAATTCTCCTGTTAGAACAGCGTCCACGCTTGTGGATCCCGTGTTGCGCAGCGTAAACTGGAGGAAAGTCGCGGGCAGCCCGGAGTCGTCCGCGTTCAACGGCACAAACGGCGAGAACGCCTCAAGTTTTACGGACACCGGCGATTTCGAGTCCTTGTATTCCACCGTGCCGATCGGATATTCACCGCGGAACATTACGTCTGGAAAACCTTCGCGATCCAGCACGCGGCTATCCTTGCCGACGGCCAGCGTGAATCTCTGGGTCAATGGCGAGGATGGAACGAGCGGTTTTGCGTAGTGTTCCGCACCGGTCTTGTGGTTCTGGTTGAAGACATCCCAATGCCAGAGGCGTCCGTCACCGCCCAGGTAGAGTTGTCCCGCGCCGATGCCTCCCACGGGCATTCCGACGTATTTGAGATCTTCACCGGCAAGAACCTCGGGCGTGCCGCGGGCGAAGAGCGACTTGATCCAGTCCGCCGAGAGCTTTTTATCCGCCGGCACCAGGCGGTCGAAGTCCTCGCGGGTGAATGGACCGGCCATCGCGGGCATGCGTGAAAACAACAGGCCGAGCGTGGAGGCCGACGAGATCTTCAGAAAGTCACGGCGTGGCCATGCGTTAGTGGTGTTAGAGCGGTCTGGGACGGTGTCCATGGTTTTTTGCGGGAGTTTGAGGAAAGGCGGGGATTTCCGCAAAAATGCGGCCATGCCATCAACGCGGCCACCGTGCTGGATTTTTTCAAACAAGACAACTTTCATTCATGGCCACCCCGCGTGGAACGTGGGACAAGCATATGACGGCTTGACCAAAT
>CANBTO010000415.1 GCA_947372405.1 Verrucomicrobiaceae bacterium | reverse complement strand
CGTGTTCGCCAAATCACCCGCCGATGGCCAACTCCGGATCGACGATGAAATCACCGGTGTCAACGGCAAGCCGTTCTCCAAGCACACCTTCGGCAAGTTCTACAGCATGGACGCCGGTGCCGGTTACGAAGGGCCGATCATGGACATGGGTGCCGCCATCGAGGACAGCGAGGGCAAGGACGGCACACTCACGCTCGATGTCATCCGCGACAACAAGCCCGCCGAGGTGGACATCAAGCTCGAAGCCATCGGCCGCTTCAGCGACACCTTCCCGAAGCACTGCCAGAAGTCGGAAAAACTCGTGGCCAGGGCGATGGACTATCTGCTCAAGCACCCCGAGGAACACGTCGGGGATGTGAACGAAAAAGGCCTTGTCGGCCTGGCCCTGCTCGCCCAAGGCAAAATGAAGGAGGCGGAAACCCTGGCCATGGCATGGAACACACCGCCGGAAGAAAACGCATGGACCTGGTATCGATCCTACCAAGCCATCTTCCTCGCCGAATATTTCCTCCAGACCAAGGACAAGCGCGTGCTCCCTACCATCGAGGATGATTGCAAACGCCTCTACCTCTCCCAGGTCATCGATCCGGAGCTCTACAAGGACCGCATGCACGGCGGCCAGCCGCAGGCTGCGAACTACCTCAAGGGCGGCAACGGCCATGGCGCGCTCATTGGCGGATACGGCACCATGACCATCACCACCCTGATGGCCCTGCTGACCTGGGAGCTCGCCGAAGACTGCGGAGTGAAAATCGAAACCTTCAACCGCGACATCGCCTACGACTGCATCCACACCAACACCAACGAATCCGGCTACATGGGTTACCGTTTCGCCACCGGCGCCTACTCGCCCGTGGGCTTGCAGGGACTCTCGCTCATCGTCCACCGCGTGGCGAACCGACCGGGCACCGACGACTACGTCAGCCGCGTCACCCGCGGACTGGTCACTTCCAGGACCCGCATCAACGACGGCCATGGCGACAACTCCCTCGCCTGGGGCTGGGCCTTCCTCGGCATCCAGCTCTCCGGCAACGACGAAGCCACCCGCTCGGTGCTCGATTACAACAAGGCCTTCATCAACATGGCCCGCACCCACGACGGTGCCTTCGTCATCCAACCCGGCCGCAACCTCCACGAAAAAGCCTACTACATGTCCCCCCGCATCCACCCGACCGCCGCGATGGTGCTGGCGCTCGGTACGGACAAAGCGAGGCTGAGAATTCAAGGAGTGAAAGGACACCCGCAGTCATGACATACCGCTTCCTTTTTCAACACACGTTCCCAGCAGCTTGCTGGATCTGCACTGCTGTTGCCTTCGCAGGCCAGCCATCCGTCACGGCACGTGACGGCAACATCTTCCTCACCGACCCGGCGGGCAAGGAGCGGCAACTGACATCCAGCGGACGGGATTCCAATCCCGTGTCCGATCCAGCGGGTGAATGGATCGCTTTCGTGCGGCGCATCGACGGCAAACCACTGTCCAGTGGAACGGGCGAGCATCCTCCCTCCGAATTGTGGCAAGTGCGCACGGACGGCAAGGAGCCGTCGAGGTTGTTGCGCACGCGGGAAAGCAAACGCATGGAAAACCTGATCGCCAGCTTCGATGACATCCAGTTTTCCGCTGACTGCCGCCTCGTGTATTTTGTCACCACGGCATGGACCACCAGCGGTGCGGTTCATGTGATCGACACCACCAAGCGCAAGGAACACTTCGTGGTCTCCGGGGACAATCTCACGGTCGTGCCGGACGGCGAATTCCGGGGGCAGTTGCTGGTCCAGCAACACCGTTATTTTCTGGGCGGCGGATCCTACGACTGGTTCTACCTGTTCACGCCTGCTGGCAAGGAAACAGGAGTCGTCGGTGAAACCACTGACAATTTCCTGGATCTCTACGTCAAGACGAAGGTCCGCAAGTGATGCCGGGCCCCGCCAGACGACTGACCTCAGCGCGCGTATATGCCGCAGGGTGACCAAACCGCAGCAGGGCCACCCGAAATTCCCGTCGGCGGGATGATCACCGAAACCTCCTCGCCGTTCACCTTCAGGGATGCGGAAGTTGCGGCGGATTCCGTGCCCTGTTGCCAGAAAGGCGTCATGGCGGCAGGCGGACGATGGATGAGTTCCGCCGGGCCCAATCCCCGCAGGCAGGTTTGGAATACGAAGCCAGCCACCGTCACCGTCGCGATGACTTCACCGGGTGCCTGGCCAGCATCCACTTCGATCCTGGATTCCAGCACCGGTGCGTTTTCGAACGGCGTGCCGGCGAAAATTTTCGGCCCGAAATATTTCCCGACGTTCTGCGGGTCATGGGAAATGAAACCTACGACCGCCGGCGCCGCGTTGGGATCCGGTTGCCAGCAGATCATGCCGCTGGGCGCAGTGCCAACCGGCGTGTGCACGATGCGGGCGACGTGGACAATGACGTTCGGCATGGCCAGGCCCGGCTGTGTCATGCCAACAAGATCGACGCCGCATTCCCAAGACATCCAATTCGGTGTGTGGATCGTATTCATGAATTTCAGGGATGAGCATGCGAATCCGCGCAGGGCAAGTCGAGGGAAACCTGGGCGGGGAGGAAGCAACTCACTTTCAAAGCAGGACTGCCGCGAAACATGCCTGACGACAGGCCCCGGATATCCGAAACATCGCGAGCATGCGATGCGTAATCAGCCACCATCCCAATTTATCCATGAAAACCACCAGCGCCATTCTAACATCCGCACTTCTCGCCATCACCTTCGCGCAAGCGAAACCGATGAAAGTCTTCATCCTCGCCGGCCAGTCGAACATGGAGGGCCACGCGCGCGTCGAGACGTTCGACTACATCGGTGACGATCCCGCCACCGCGCCTCTCCTCAAGAAGATGCGCGGACCGGACGGCAAGCCCGCTGTGGCCGACCACACGTGGATCTCCTATCTAACCGGCCATTACGAAGGCAACGCCAATGGCGAGGGCACCGGCAAGCTCACCGCAGGATTCGGCGCGAGGGGCGACCAACCCACGAAGGACGGCGGCAAGATCGGCCCCGAGTTCACCTTCGGGCTGACCATGGATGCCGCGCTCAAGGAACCGGTCCTCCTCATCAAAACCGCATGGGGCGGCCGCAGCCTGAACACCGAGTTCCGCCCGCCCAGCGCAGGGCCCTATGTCTTCAGCGAGGCGCAGATCGAGCAGATGAAAAAGCAGGGCAAAGACATCGAGGCGGAGAAAGCCAAGAAGGCGAAGGAATGCGGCCGATTCTATCACTTCATGGTCGACCATGTGAAAAGCGTGCTCGCCGATCCCAAGCGCGTCTGCCCGGCCTATAGCTCTGCCGATGGTTATGAAATATCCGGCTTCATCTGGCTCCAGGGCTTCAACGACCTCGTGGATGGCGGCACCTATCCTAAAGGTGCCGATGGCAAGACCCAGGACTACTCGAAATACAGCGAGTGGCTGGCCGACTTCATCCGCGACGTGCGCAAGGACCTCAAGGCCCCCAAGATGCCCTTCGTCATCGGGGTCATCGGCGTGGACGGCATGAATACGAAAGGGAGCGGGCTCTCCTTCCGCGAGGCCATGGCCGCTCCCGCGTCGATGCCGGAATTCAAAGGCAATGTCGCCGCGGTGCAAACCGCGCCCTTCTGGTCGGAGGAACTCGCGGCGATCGACGCAAAACACGCCAAGGTGAAGCAGATGGGCTACCTGCTTCGGGTGAAGGACAAGAACGGCCCGAACAAGGACGGCTCGATGGACGAGGCCCAACAAAAGGAATACCTCAAGAAATACGAAGCCGAGCTCATCAGCGAGAAAGAAGCCACCATGTGGAAGCGCGGCGCGTCCAATGCCGGCTATCACTACCTCGGCTGCGCCAAAACCTTCGCCCTCATGGGCAAGGCCTTCGCCGAAGCCAACCTTGCGATGATGAAGGGGCGGTGAGGCTCTTGACCCATGACCACTTCTTTCCCAAAAAGACTGACCTTAATCTTACAATCTTTGCAACCCAAAAAAGAAACGAAATGAGTGATAACAACAAATCTGATTGGTTTGACGACTACGCAGAAGACGCTGATGACCTGCAGGTCGAAGAATATGACATAACTGCGGCACCTAACGATTTCAATGTGATGACGCTTCACAGTTTCGTTGAATCAGGAGCAGTGAGAATTCCAGGTTTCCAACGCAACTTTGTATGGGATTTGGCGAGAGCCTCCAAACTGATCGAGTCTCTTATCCTCGGTCTTCCGGTCCCACAACTGTTCCTTTACGAACAGGCCCGTAACAGATTTCTTGTTATTGACGGGCAGCAACGCTTGATGTCAATCTACTACTTCATCAAAAAGCGCTTCCCTCGAAAGGAGAAACGAGTCGAACTCCGAGTTATTTTTGATCGTGAAGGCAAGATTCCCGATGATGTTCTCCACAACGATGAGTTTTTCCAAACTTTTAATCTCAGATTGCCTGAACGCCTTCCGAACCATGCCAATAAGTTTCGAGGATTGAATTACGCCACACTGGGTGACTACAAAACCCAATTCGATCTGCGGCCTATTCGCAACATAGTTGTGAAACAAAACTCTCCCACAGGGGATGATTCGTCAATGTATGAGGTCTTCAATCGGCTCAATTCCGGCGGAATTAATCTCCGGCCCCAAGAAATACGCACGAGCATGTATCACTCACGTTTTTATGAAATGCTTTATCACATCAATGCAGAAGAATCGTGGAGACGTATTCTCCAATCGTCTGAGCCGGACCTTCACATGAAGGATATAGAAATCCTACTTCGTGGATTTGCTATGCTTGTTGACGGGGAAAACTATTCCCCATCAATGGTCAAATTTTTAAATCAGTTTTCGCGAAAATGTGAATCCCATACTGAGGAACAAAACAACTATCTAAAGGACCTGTTCTACTCATTCCTCACTGGATGTGGAGCGCTCCCCGACGATGCATTTATTAACAAAAAGAACAATCGGTTTAACATCGCTCTTTTTGAAGCCGTGTTTTCTGCAACTTGCGAAGAGGCCTTTGGGAAAAGAATCCTAGTGACAGGTTCTTTACTAGCATCGGAGCTGCGACAACTAGCCGAGGACGAGGTGTTTAGTGAGGCCTCGCTAGAAGGCACTACACGCACCACGAACGTCACAACCCGACTCAATAGGGCGAAAGCCATCATTAGTTCTTTGTAGGAGCTATTTTTATGAACATCACGGTTGTAGATCGACTTCACATAGAATCTCGTGACTTACTTCGGTTT
>CANBTO010000414.1 GCA_947372405.1 Verrucomicrobiaceae bacterium | reverse complement strand
TTGGGATGCTGTTGCGGCTTTCAAGGCGCAGTATCAACTGCGAGAGTTCGCACGGCAGGCGGACGTGGTTTGGAATGACATCGACGTCCTTCTACTTCCCACCACTCCGCGGCTTTACACGGTGGCTGAAAATCTGGCGGATCCATTCGTCACGAACAGCGTGCTCGGGCGTTATACTAATTTCATGAACCTGCTCGATCTATCAGCCGTGGCCGTTCCCGCGGGTCGGGCGAGATCGGGTAAAGCGCCATGGGGTATCACGCTCGCCGCACCGGCGGGCTGGGATCGAGCCTTGTTAGGGCTGGCTGCGAGGTTCAATGGAGAGAATTGTCTCAAGGATCACAAAACGTCAAAGCGGATTCCAGTGGTCGTTTGCGGCGCACATCTCGAAGGGCTGGCACTGCATTGGCAGCTCGCGGATCGTGGTGCGGTGCTGCGTGAAAAGACGATGACCGCGGCTTGTTACCGGCTTTTCGCCATGCCTGCGAGCGGCCCGATCCCGCCACGACCGGCAATGGTTCACGACGAGAAAGGAGGCGCTGCGATCGTGGTGGAGGTTTGGGAACTCGCGCCCGCAGCATTCGGTGATTTTGTTTCGAAGATTCCCGCGCCGTTAGGGATCGGGAAGGTGACCTTGGCGGGAGGCGAGGAGGTGCCGGGTTTCATCGCGGAACCCAGGGCCATCGACGGAGCCGAGGAAATCACTTCCTTCGGCGGTTGGCGGGCTTGGCTTGCAAGGTGATCCAACGAGACGCGTATCCGCTCAGTTGATCATGTCCCGGGTGACTTTGTATTTCGCCGCACAGCGAGGACACTGGATCCTGATGAAATCCGAGTCCTCGAAGAGTTCGTCCAGACGATCCCGCCAGCCGCCGATGACCGGAAGGATCCTGTCGAGTGTGCAGCCGCAGTGGAAACGGAAACGCCGCGTTTCAAGAATCGTGGTTTCCTCGGTGGAATCGATTTTTGCAACACTGTCTTCGTCGAGCGCGTCGAGCCATTCCATGTCGCAGTCCGGCTGGGCGGCGACGAGCGCGAAATTCTCGTCATTCAACCGGAAGGCGCGGGCGGGACGTTGTTCGGATTGTTCGTAGAACTGTGAGATCCAGAAAACCGGGTCTTTGCCGATGACTTCAAGGGTGGAAGTCCGCGGTTCGTGCTGGTTGGGCGCGGTGGTCTGCGAGTAGAAGAAATTCCGATCAGGCTCGCGGACGTCCTCGGTGAAGATCCGACCGGTGACGGCTTCCGTGGTGGAGTCGCCGGTGACGAAGAGATTCATGCGCGGGGCACGCAGGTTCGCCGTCCATGCGATGGTTTCCGCCCATGGCCGCGCGACGAGGTGAAGGGTGAGCATCGCCAGAGTGTCCTTGAGCATCTGGTCCAGCTCCGCGGAATGGCGGATGCCGTGCTGCATGAGGTGCAGGTAGTAGTCCGTGTAGATCGGCGTGAACTGCCCGCGAAGCAGCAGCGCGTTGCGATGGCGGACGAAGATGGACTCGATCGTGGTGAAATCTTCTGCGGGTTGCATGGAATGAAAGAAGGAGAGCACAGGAACGGCGGGCGCACCACAGGGAAACACGTGGCTGTATACACCGGCGGGCAGGTTCGTCTCAAATGGCGGAGTATGGGATCTGGCGATCCTCAAGGAGCGCTTGAGAAAACGGATCTCCTTCCGCAATCATTTCCCCCGTTCAAACACTTCATCAAACGAATCTGCCGGAAATTCATTCGGTCTGCGAAAGATATCGAGCGGGCAGTCGAGACCAAGAACACGAACCATGCCGACATCGTCAGCGGCTTCGGTAATCTGTGCGCCTGAGATCTGCCTCCATCCGGGCAGTGTGTGGATGGTTAGGCCGGGAAAACGGCTACAGGCCTTCTCAAGAACATCGGCCGATGTGGATGGGGAATCCAAGGGTTCAAGCCAGACCTCGGCATCCTTGGTCGACCGGTTGAATCCGTGGGCGATCACTGCGAGCCCGCCAATGACCAACACCCGGTGTTGACTGGCTAGCGTTTCGATGAATTGTCCTGAAGTGGGGCCCATTTTTCGACGGTTTCGTTGACCCGGCAGGCGATTTGCCGGAACTCTGCGACGGACGATGGATTTCGGATCCACGGTTCGCTGTTATCGATAATCTTGGATGGCGGCGCTGGCGGGCGTTTGCGGCGCAGACGCTCCATGCGCAAACGAAACTCCCACTCCTCCTTGAGCCGTGGGATCGGGATGCGGTATTGGGGAAAGGCCACGCCCTGAAAATAGTCGACGATTCACAGTGCGGAAAGGAGATTCCGGGGCCGGAGGAGGCTGGCTTTCGACGATGGCTCCGACTTCGGAAGTGGTTTACCGGGGCTGATGTATGCGGTAGCATCAGCACGGTTTCGACGCCTAGATCAAAACAATTTCAAACACATGAAAGCCTTGTCCACATCATTCCGCCTGCAACTCGCCTGTCTTTTCCTCACTCTGACCGGCCACGCTCATGCTGAACGCATCCTGTTCATCGGCAACAGCTACACTTCCGTCAACAACCTGCCTAAGATCTATCAGAATATCGTCTCCAGCACGGGCGCGCCTGAGCCTGAAATGAAATCGATCACGCCTGGTGGCAGAACGCTGGAACAGCACCTTGCGGATGCCAAGACCCTGAAACTGGTGGACGAGGGAAAATGGGACGTCGTCGTGCTGCAGGGGCAGAGCCAGGAGGCGGCGATGTCGGAATCTTTCGATAACATCCGTGCCGCATTTCTCAAGGGAGCCAGTGGGCTTTGTGACAGGATCAAGTCCACGAGCCCCAATGCTCAAATCGTTTTCTATCAAACCTGGGCGCGCCATGGTGACTATTGGAACGTCCCGAAGGTCGACCTCAGCGTTGGAAAAAATCCCGAGGAAATGCAGTCAAGAAACCACAAGTGGTACCAGCAGGCCGCCGCGCAAAACAAGGGAGCGGTCGTTGCGCCGGCAGGCGATGCCTGGCTTTTGAACTACCAGGGTCCACATCCGCTTCGGCTTCACAAAAAGGACAATTCCCATCCCGAGTTCAATGGTTCCTATCTCGCCGCGCTTGTCCTTTTCGCAAAGATCCATCCTACCGCGAGCCTGAGCGTGCCTTTCCATGGCACGCTCAGCGCGACCGAAGCCAAGTATATTCAGGACATCGCCAGCCAGTCCATCCGCCAAAGCGGGAAACAAGCCGTTCATTGAACGTGGATTCTCCGAAGCGCCGAATTGCGTGCGAGATGATCAGCGGGCAGTGATTTGCGCCCTCTTGCTCAGGCCCCCGGCAGCTCGATGAAGCCTTCCAGCTTCCGGATGCGGGTGGGGTGGCGCATTTTCCGCAGGGCCTTGGCCTCGATCTGGCGGATCCGCTCGCGGGTGACCTGGAACTGGCGGCCGACTTCCTCAAGCGTGCGGCTGTAGCCGTCCTTGAGGCCGAAGCGCTGTTCGAGGACTTCGCGCTCGCGTTCCGTTAGAGTGTCGAGCACGTCCTTGATCTTGTCCTTGAGCATCGAGAAGCCGGCTTCCTCCATCGGGTTGTCGGCGGCCTTGTCCTCGATGAAGTCGCCGAAGGAGGTGTCGTCCGAATCGCCGACGGGTGCCTGCAAGCTGATCGGCTGCTGGGCCATCTTGAGCACGGCGCGCACACGTTCGACGGGAAGGTGGATTTCCTCGGCGATTTCCTCCGGGGAAGGCTCGCGGCCGTATTCCTGGACGAGCTGTTTCTGCACGCGCATCAGCTTGTTGATCGTCTCGATCATGTGCACCGGGATGCGGATTGTGCGGGCCTGGTCGGCGATGGAGCGGGTGATCGCCTGTCGGATCCACCAGGTGGCGTAGGTGGAGAACTTGTAGCCGCGACGGTATTCGAATTTCTCGACCGCCTTCATCAGGCCCATGTTGCCTTCCTGAATCAGGTCAAGGAACGAGAGTCCGCGGTTGGTGTATTTTTTGGCGATGGAAATGACGAGACGCAAGTTCGCCTCGACCATTTCGGTCTTGGCCTTGAGCGCTTCCTTGAGCCAGTGGCGAAGGTTTTTGTTAGCCTCCTCGAAGGTTTCCAAAGTGTGCCATGAACGCTGCTGGATTTCGCGCATTTTGGTGACGAATTCCTTGTCTTCGGGATCGACCTGCAGCTTGCGGCCGTATTTCCAGAATTTCTGCATGTAGTCATCGACCTGCTCGCAGAAGTCCTCGACGACTTTTTGTTTGAAGTAAAAGCGGGTGAAGACGCGGTTGAGCGTCTGGATGTTTTTCTGGAACTCCTCCTCCATCTTTTTCTTTCCGCGCGGATTCTTGGCGCAGAGCTGGCGGAACAGGTCGTCGTTCTCGTGATGGAGTTGCTTCAGTTGGTCACAGAGTTTCGGCAGGCCCTTCATGTAGCGCTCGCGGGACTCGATCTTCTTGTCGAGGATCACGCGGTCGAAGCGCTCCTTGCCTTTGTTGAGCTTGTCCGCGAGATCGAGGTATGAGTCAGTGACAAAACCGAAAAGATGGAGGTGCTTGGCAACCTCGATTTCCGCGTCCTCGATGCGTTTGGAAATCTCGACTTCCTGCTCACGGGTGAGCAGAGGCACCTGGCCCATCTGCTTGAGATACATCCGGACCGGGTCGTCCAGGATGTCGAGCTTCTGGTCGGCCTTGAGGTCCTCGTCATCGCCACTGTCGTCATCGCGTTTCTTGTCCTTGTAGCGGTCCACCTCGGAGGCGTCGATGATGTCGAACTCCATGTTGCGGAGGCGCTCCATGATTGCCTCGACGTCTTCCGGATCGACGAGATCGTTGGGAAGAATGTCGTTGATGTCGTCGAAAGTCAGGTAATCCTGCTCTTTGGCGAGTTTGATCAGTTCGCGGATTTTTTCCTGGATTTCCGGGGTATCGATCCGGCGCTTGCTGGTGTCAGTGGACTTGGAGGCTGGCTTGGTTTCGGTGGGTTCCTTCAGCTCTTTAGGTGCCTTGTTTTGCGTGTTTTGAGACGCGGGTTTCGTCGGAGCGGCAGGCTTCGCCGGAGCAGAGGTTTTCGCCGGAGCAGCAGGTTTCGTCTGAGCAGCAGGTTTCGTCTGAGCGGCGGGTTTCGTCTGAGCGGCGGGTTTCGCTGGAGCAGCGGATTTTGCCGGAGCGGCGGGTTTCGCAGGAGCGGCGGGTTTCGCAGGAGCGGTGGGTTTGGAACCTTGCTTCGCGCTGGGCTTTGATTCCACTTTGGCCTTCGGGTCCGTCCTGACTTGCTCTGTTTTCACAGGTTCGG
>CANBTO010000413.1 GCA_947372405.1 Verrucomicrobiaceae bacterium | reverse complement strand
GGTGGCCAAAGCCCTGCGGGAGGGGCTGGTCTGAGAAATTTCCGTTCGCAAGAGGAAGTTCCTTGATGAAAAACATAACTTTTCTCGCAAATCGCCATCAATCGCGGCGGCGCAGTAGCAGCGCAAGGAATCCGAGGCCGCCTAACAGCGCGGCGCCCGGCTCCGGCACGGCAGTCATCGTGACGTAGCTCGTGCCGGTCAGATCTCCTGTGGCAGCCTTCGCGGACTGCCCCGTGAGTAGTATGGCGATGGAGTTGGCGAGGATAATGCGGAGTGAGGAGGAGCGGACGTTCATGCTGTCAAAATATTTATCAGATGTGGCTCTCTGATGGACAAATGCTTTGTTGTATAGTTCGGATAAGCAGGATGGATGCCTACCGGGCAGAAAATCGGGACTTTGTTTGAAGCATGCTTTGTCCAAATGCGTAAGGCTTGGCAATTGAAAGCCTTACGTCCGCTGCCTGCCAAAGAACTGCAGATCGTGCACCCGCGGGATCTGGGCGCCACGACAGGTTTCCCTGATCTGCAGCGAAACCCATGCTTTCTTCAAGTGGAGCACGCCGACGATTGGCCACATTCGGTGGGATGAACAAAGAGTCGTCCCCCTCATCACACGCTGGGCGTCGGCCCTGAGCCGGGGCCGCAGGGTTGTCGCTCAGTCCCTGGTGCCGAGCGAATTTTTGTCGGGCGGCTCGATCGGACCGGCTCCGAAACAGTAGTCAAGGTTTGCGGGCGGCGATCAAGAATTATGATAGATCGGGCGAGACGAACATCGGGTGGTGCCAGCGGACGTGGATTTCAGTCTCCGGTTTTCCACTTGCTGAATGCATCATCGCTTTCAGCGACTTGTGAGATGGAGCCATCCGACATCAAGGCGTTGTAGATCGGCTTGTCGAATTTGGGAGTCGAATAGAGATAACTTTCGCACATCATGAGACGTCCCGACACGCGCTCGTTGACCTTGGGCGGCAACACGTTTCCGATCTCCGGATAGCGACTGTGGTTGGCTGCGCTCACAAACGGAAAATACCAGGCATAGGTACCCCATGGGTTGGTGCCGGATACTTTTTTCGGGTCATAGTCCTTGCGGCTCGGAGCTACAGCATTGGCCAGCGGAGAGAAGAAGTCCGAAGGGTTCTGCACGTAGCCGGAGTCCGGATCCGCCGTATTGTAGAGTGCGATCGCGGGGTTGCCGGGTGTGGACTTGGTGCCGCTACCGGTGAATTCCTGCGGATAGTCGCCAGTTCCATTGGAATAGTAGAAAGGTTCCGACCGGCTGTTGTCGGTCGCCCAGGAAGCGGCGGCTACGCCAATGTTCCGCATTTGAGTGATGGCTTTTACTTTGGCGGCACCGAGTTTCGCCCTTTGCGTCACGGTAAAGACCAGCGCAGCCAAAGTCGATACGATGACAATCACTACGAGGAGCTCGACCAGAGTGAACCCGGATTTCCAGGTGGCATTGTTGAAAGGGTGGCGGCAGGTGCGGAAGCGGGTGGTTTTCATTCTGTAGGTTCGTTCCAAAGTTTCTCAAGCAAGGCAAACATCTCCGGATCGTGCTGCTTTAGCTCGGCCCGGGTGAAGGGGAAGAAGTCATTGCGCGAAAAGCATGCCTCTGTGCTTTCGGCAAAGTATTCCTGGGGATTCTCCATCGCATACGCGCGCTTCAGGGTGATGCTGCCTTCGCTATCCTTGCGCTCCACATGCTCATACTTGCCACTGGCTTTCGCCTTCTCATAGGCGGCCTTGATCTCCGGATTCCCAAAGCCCATGGGAAATCTGCCGTTGTAGTAGGCGTGCGCCAGCTCATGCAGTGTGAAGGCCGGCATGCGTCGCGTCTCTTCCTCAAAGATTCGCACATTGGTGAACTCCACCCCCTTTGCCATCGCAGGATCGCGTCCGTTCTCGCGCAGCCATCGGGCGCCAGGATGAAACACGGCGCGCGGTCTCCCTCCGGGATGTTCGGGGTTCATCCACAGCTTCGCCTTCCGCAGGTCGGTCACCGCTTTGGCGGGAACCAAGCGCACGATCTCGTCCAACTGGTCCTGCTCGTGCATTTGATGCAGCAGTGTTTCGCCGTTCGGAAATTCCCGCACGCGCTCGCGCGGCGGCATCTTCTTTTTCCGAAACCCGACGACCTCGGAAAAGACAGGATCGCCGAAAACCGGCCAACACGCAGGATCGCGCGAGAAGAACAGTGCGAGGATGCGGCCAATCCCTTCGCGAAACGACGGCGCGACGGGATGCGTGGCTCGAATGTTCAGGGTGTTCATACGGTGCAATTGGGTCATCCGAGACTGCACATGCTTCCGGCCTGGCGGAGTCGTTTCTCGGCGAGACGGATTGCAGCTTCATGCGGGAGCAGGTGCCCGGTGTCGCAGGCGGTGAAGATGTCGGTGACGGTGTGGTAGATGTTTTCCGTCAAGCATAGCGCCTGCTCGCGGCTGTAGGTGCCGCTTTTCTCCGCGAGCCCTGCGACGTGCGATGTTTCCAGGCTGATCGTCGCGATGTCGCGCGTGCGGATGCCCATGTCTTCCGCAGTGATGTATTTGCCACCGAGATCGTTGACGAATTTCCCGAAACGCCGGAGCAACGCATGACTCTTCTGCGTGCGGCTGTCGCCGAGAATCACGGCCTTGCCACCACCAAGGGGCAGTCCGGCCGCAGCGGACTTGCAGGTCATGCCGCGGGCGAGCCGGATGACATCGAAAAGCGCCTCGCCTTCCGATGCGTATGGCCACATGCGCAACCCTCCGAGCGACGGGCCAAGCGTGGTATCGTGCACCGCGATGATCGCGCGCAGGCCGGTGGCGCTATCGTTGCAAAACACGACCATCTCTTGGTCGGTTGTGGTGAGTTGCTGGAAAATGCTCATTGGTGGTTTGCCCTGCTAGAAAATAGCCTTTGCTTCCAGAATGCGAAGGACTCCAGAAGGCAGGGGCGAAGAGGCAGGAGGCGGGAGATGGAGCGAATCTGCGTGTTTCACGGTGTCGGGAGATTCTTTGGTTCGAACACGTGCGTCTTGTACAAGAAAATATGAAAGCAAGATTGATGCCGGTCCTGAAGAACTCGAGACATTATTTCTCGCAAGGTGTTTCCCGAAGAAACACGGTCAGGCATCATGAAACCCTTCCGTCCCCACACGGCCTGCTAACTGGCGGTGCGGCGCTTCCTGGGCACCTGCGGGATCTGGGCACCGCGCAAGGTTTCCTTGACCTGCACCGAACCCACGCCCGCTTCAAGTGGTGCACGCCGACCATCTCCCACGTGACATGGGATGCAACAGTTTCCGTTGCGGCGGGTCATGTGCTGGTCGGCCGACATCAATCGCGGGGATCAGGACTTGGGTCAGACGCTCTTCAAAGCCAAGTTCGTCCTCGGGGCAAGCGTCGGCCCGGTGTCGAAGAGGAACCCCGCGGCGTGGTTCACTCCGCGCCGCTGAGCGTGCCTTGGGTTCATCCTGCCGTTGTATGACGCGCGGATCATCCGGAGGCGTGGCGGGAACTGGTTCAATACATTGGCGGATGGATCAGGCAGGCTGCGAACAGGAATGCGGCAATGAGCGACGGAGCGAGTAACAGCTGGGCAGCCAGAAACAGGACGGTTCTTGCCAAGATGACTTCAGGACGTCCTCTTGGTCTGTTAGACAACAATGTGTCATGCCATCCGCAGCCGCAGGTGAAGGCGATGTTTGCCAGGAAGAAGATTCCGGCAATCAGTGTGCCAGGCATGTCGGAGCGCGGCAGCGAAAGCTCCAGCCAGCTCCCTCCCAGAAACTGAGTGCTAAAAAACCGCAGGCGGAAACTAAAGAAGGACTCGTAACAAGACCTTGGCTCGATTTTCAGATGGATGGTCGCGCGCGGCTTTTTCCGGTATTCCGGATCTTTGTGGTTCAGATTTTTTTCTGGAAGTGCCGTGGGGATCCCGCTCGGGCGGCTCGTTGATATCCTCTTCGGATTTCATGATGGGGTTTTGATTTAACGGACTTGTGTCAGGACTCCGGGAGGAACAATCACTCAGTGTTTGCGAATTGTGCGAAAAGAATCAACAGGAACAGCGGCACCAGAAAATGCTGGATGACGAAAAACAGAATGGTGCGGCCGATCACACCGCGGGGTTCGAGCCTGGCCCTGTTGGAGAGCAGCGCGTTGTACCAGCCTGTGCCGAAGGTGAACGCGGCGGTCAGCAGATACCCGATGACGCCGTAGTGAATGCCGGATGAGATGAGATAACTGCTGAACCTCGAGATTCCCAGGATGCATGATACCGCGAATCCGGCAGGCAGGAACCACAAGGTCACGCGGAACAAGGTCTTCGCGCGGTTGTCAGGCGGAGCTTCCATCGGCGCGCCCTGATCGTTCATTTTGCGCCTCCGGTGGCGTAGTAGCGGCAGAATGAATCGAGTTTTCCGTCAGGCCGGATGACATGGGTGCAGCAGCGGTCGATGCGGTCCTGGTCCCAGCTCCATGCATCCATGAAGGGCTTGATGAAGAGGCGGAAAGCGTCCTTTTCCTTCATCTCGAAACGATGCAGGATGTCGCCGAGTTCGGTGTTCTCGCAGCCGCACTGGATGAGGTCGGAGAGTTCATAGCGCACCTTGTCGCGCAGGAAACCCTGGACGCTCGCGAAGTCGATGAACTCGGAAATGCTGCGCACGCCGATGGGAGTGCGCAGCAGGTAGCCGATGGTGGCGCAGTTCGGATCGCCGCAGGGCAGGGGAGTGAAGTCCTCGAAGCGGAGTTTGCCGCCCGACTGGCCGACCGCGCCGAGGATGATGTCCGCGGTGTTGAGGCGCTCGCCGCCGGACTCGTGGATGCGTCCTGATAGAAACATCGGTTGGAAGGAAACGCCGCGGCAGGCGCTGAATTCGAGGCCGGTCTGGATGGTGTCCCACAGGTGTGGCAGGTTTTCCGGCATCACCGTCATTGCGAGGGTGAATGGAATGCCCTCGCGTTCGCAGCGTTCCATCACGCTGCGTTTCAGGTCGCGGAAGTCGCCGCCGCGCAGCGCATGCTGGCCGGCTTCCTGCGGCCCGTCGAATTGGAGGTAGAGCTGGAAGTTGCCACGCCGCGCGCGCTCACCGAGGCTTGTTAGAAATCCGTCCTCCTTGGCGATGCGCACGCCGTTGGTGTTGACCAGACAGTAGTCGATGCCCGGTTCGGCGTGGATCCAGTCGAGCAGTTCGAAAAACTGCGGGTGCAATGTTGGCTCGCCGCCGGAGAGTTGGAGGATTTCCATTTTGCCCTTGCG
>CANBTO010000412.1 GCA_947372405.1 Verrucomicrobiaceae bacterium | reverse complement strand
CTCGTCCTCGGTCATCAGGTCGCACAGCAGGGTGGCCATGCCTTTTTCGCGGAGCATCCGGGCGGCGTGCAAGTTGCGCGGATTGTTGCGGGTCCTTCCGCCGCAGGCAAACAGCACCAGGTTTTGAGACTCCTCGGGAACCTGCAGGTCTCCTAACAGAAAGATGTCGTCGGCTTGGATGCGGACGCACTTGTTGATGATTTTTGCCGGTTTTTCGTGGGTTGAGTTCATTTGCGGAGTGGCGCTTGATGGTGTTTGGAACAGGCCGCCCGTGGGTGTCGGGGAATTCCGCCTTGGCGGAAACAGTCTCATGAAAGCCGGTGAATCAGTACTTTGAAGTAACGACTTCGGCGGTCCTTTGTCCAACAATAATTCGGTCGCGGGCGTCATTCGAAGTCGGGGCTGGATTGCGGACTTCAGGATCCGGCTTGATTTATTAAGGTTTCCAAAATAATCTCCATTTCCGGGTCCGGGTCATGAAGAAACACCGCAGAAAGAGAACCGCAGGAAAGCCGATGGAAAACCAGCGGCGAACGCGGATTTCGTTCGCCGAGGCGCTCAGTTCGATGAACCGCCGGGCCCACGAGAAGGCGAACCGCCGGAGCGGAAGGCGCGAGCTGAAGTCAGTGCGGGCGGCGATCGCAGCGACCGATCTGGAGGAGGATGAGGACCTCGACTCGGTGGAGTGGAGCAAACGTCTACTGCGCTGGTTGTTGGCGTTCATCCTGCTGCCGTTGTGTTGGGTCACGACGTGGACTTTCCTTTCCAGATTTTCGCATGCGGCAGTGGACCAGGGCTTCTGGCAGAGTGCGGAGTTCTGGTATTTCGCGACCGGGGCGCTGCTGATGATCGGTTGGTTCTGGTCCGGGCTGTTACAACAGTTTTTCCTCTATCTTTACGTGCTCGGCCATGAACTGACCCATGCCATCTGCGTCGTGTGTTTCCGAGGCAAGGTCATGGACTTCCACGTCAGCGCGGATGGCGGCTACATCACGACCAACAAGACCAACCTGATCATTTCCCTCTCACCGTATTTCGTGCCTTTCTGGTCGGTGGTGCTGGTTGTTCTTTATGCGGTGGTGAGGGTTTCCGCCGAACTCAAGCCCGGCTGGGATCTGGCGTTTTACGCGATGATGGGCCTGACATGGACCTTCCACATGGTCTGGACCTTGTGGATGATCCCGCGCGACCAGCCGGATTTGAAGGAAAACGGCACTTTGCTGTCATTGGTGGTGATCTATCTGGCCAATCTGCTCGTGCTGGTGATCCTGCTATGCCTCGCCGAGCGTTCGCCGCTGAAAAACACCCGCGAGTTCGCCATGGAATGGCTCCGCCACGCGGCGACGTGGAGCGATGTGATCTGGAGGTGGGCGCATGGGATTGTCAGTGAGGTACGGACGGCCGGAAAGTTCTGAAGACCGGTGTGTTTCCGGGTTGCCATCATGCGTGTGAGGGGGATGCTGGGTGCATGATTTATCTGGACGCCAACGCGACTTCTCCGCTTCTGCTGGAGGTGCTCGATGCGATGCTGCCCTGGTTGACCGGAGGATTCGTCAATCCCTCGGGGTCCTATGCTGCGGCGAAACTCGCGCGCCGGGCGATCGAACAGGCGCGCGAGCAAGTAGCTGCGCTGATCGGCGCGGAATCGGAGGAGATCGTTTTCACCGGCGGAGGCACCGAGAGCGTCAACACGGCTCTCAGGTCTCTGGATTCCCTATCAAAAAACGGCGCCGCGGTCGTCTCCTCGATCGAACACAGTGCGGTTTTGCGATGCGTGGAGAAACTGGATCGAGCAAAACGGCTGGCAGGCGTGAATGCCGCCGGACGAGTGGGCCTGGCTGGTTTGGAGGACTTGCTGAAGGATGCGGCGTTTGTCTCCATCATGGCGGCCAACAATGAAACCGGCGTAATCCAACCCCTCGGAGAAGTGGTGGAAATGGCGAGGTCACATGGACTGCCGGTGCATACGGATGCGATCCAGGCTGCGGGCAGGATCATGCTGGATGTCAGGAAACTCGGCGTGGACATGCTGTCTCTATCAGCCCACAAGTTTCACGGACCGAAGGGCGTGGGCGCGCTCTACGTGAGGCGCAGACTGGCATTCGAACCTCTGCTTTTCGGTGGCGGGCAGGAGTCCGGGCGGCGCAGCGGGACGGAAAACACCGCTGGCATCGTGGGAATGGGTGCGGCCGCCGCGTGCGCGCTGCGCCATCTAACCGAAACGGGAAACCAGCAGATCACGGCCATGCGCGACGCATTCGAGAAACGCGTGCTGGACGGCGTTTCCGGCGTGACGCCGAACGGGGATCCGGCAAACCGGCTGCCCAACACCAGCCACCTTTCGTTCGAGCGATGCGAGGCGGCGGGGCTGCTCATTTTGTTAGATGACGCGGGGGTGGCATGCTCCGCCGGTTCCGCATGCATGACCGGGAAGCAGAAACCCTCGCACGTCCAGTTGGCGATGGGCATCCCGGAAGCACTCGCGAAGAGCAGCCTGCGCATCAGTTTTTCCAGACTCAACACGCTGGACGAGGCACTGGCTGCGGCGGATGCGGTGAAGAAGGCGGTGGAAAAACTCAGGCGTGTGCAGGGAACGGGCGTCGGGCCGGTGACGGTCTATTCGCCGTGAAGCCTTGCTTCGTCATTTGCCTCGCGGCGCCACCGAGTTGCTGAATTCGACCAAGTGCCGCAAGGTTCTCTGGATGTCCGGCTTGACGTTGCTCTGATAGGCGGTCTTGAGCTGCTTGGCGAGGAGGATGGGCCCTGCGGACTTGCGCAGGATCACCTCGATGTTCACTGCTGCGGCATCACGGATGTCGTTGTTGTCGGTGGATTGGATGAGATTGAGAAATCCCTCGAACTGACCGTCGCCTGCCATTTCCCGAACGGACTGGAGGGCGGCAAGCACAACAGCCGGATCGTCGCTGGATTTCGCCAGATCCAACATTGCCGGCATGATCACCGGGTTGTTGCGGATGCGCAGAACCTCGCTGACCATGATTTCCTTCGCACGGGGTGATAGCTGCGGACCTTTGGTCACGAAGTCCGCGATGATCGAATCCATGTCGGTGCCGTCACTGGCTTTGGCAATCGTCATCACATGCCCGATTTTCTGGATCCTTGAGTTGGACTCGGTTTTCGAGACGTCAGTGAGAAGGAGTTGAAGCGTGTCCCGGTTGATGCTCAGCTCGGTGGTTCCCGATTTGTCCGCCTGCTCGATCAATTCGTCCACGATGCGGGCCTTCTGTTTTGCCGCGTTGATCTTGATGGCGACGACTGCCAGCACCAGCAGCATGAGCCCGATGGCTATGGCGATGCCGATCTTGGCGTTCTTGCCGAGTTTGAACGGCTTTTTCTCGACGGTGACGACATGCTTCACCGCCTGCGCGGTGGCATGGCCGGGTGTCGGGGGCTCCAGCAGCGTCGTGTGAACGCTCTCGCCGAAGCCTTCGGGAGGAGCGAGGGGCTGGGGCGCGGTTTGGGTGATGGCGCCGCTTGTAATCGCCGTGACTTCCGACGTTTGTACGAGCTTGGCCTTGGCCAGTGCCTGCGTTGCGGGGCCCGTCGGGGAGAGTGGTTGCGTCGAGGAGCCCGGAATGATGAGGCGTGCTCGCGGCGGTCCTGCAGGTGCAAGGGGGATTCCCAGACTCATCTGCGGATTCGGAATCCTGTCGTTTTTCAGGAAAACCGAGAGCGCTTCCTTGGCGGATGACGGGCGATCTTCGGGATACCGGTTCAAGTGCCACATGATCCAGTCACAGACCCATAGTGGAATTTCGGAGCGCACCTCCTTGAGTGACTTCACCGTGTGGTTGAGGTGGGCGGACATCACCTCGTGGCCGCTGCTGCCATCAAACGGATAGCTGCCCGTCAGCGCCTGGTAGTAAACACAGCCCATCGAATACATGTCGGAGCGCGCGTCCAGAGGCGAGCGCTCGAACTGCTCGGGCGGCATGAAGAAGATGGAACCAAAAACCGCCTCGATGGACTCCAGATCCTGCTTGGACTGGGATTGAGCCAATGTTGCCAGACCGAAATCCACGATCTTGATCTGGAATTTTCCCGAAGGCAGCCAGGTGAGCATCAGGTTCGATGGCTTCAGGTCGCTGTGGATCAGCTTGCGTTCTTGTGCGGCGATCAAGGCCTCCTGCGTCTGCATCGCGAGTTCGCGGAAATCAGGCCAGGTCAGCGGAGCTTTTTCGATCAGTTCGTCGAGGGTCTTGCCGCTGATGAGCTCCATCACCACGTATGGGCCGTCCTCGTCGGTGCCCACATCGTACACCGTCACGATGTTCGGATGCTGGAGGGATGCGAGGGCACCTGCCTCCTTGATGAGCTGGCGGGTGGATTCCTCCTCGATGTCCGTGCCGTCGCCGCTGGTGGTGATGCGTTTGATCGCCACCTCGCGGTTCATGCGGTTGTCGTAACCCCGGTAAACAGCGCCAAGTCCCCCTTGACCAATTTTTCCCCGGATTTCGTAACGATCTTCCATGAGTTCGATGTGCCTCAGCCTGCTGCAAATCACGCAGCGCGGCAATCAAGAAAACGTCCCGTCACGACGCGGCGCGCTCCAGCCGCTGCCTCCGATAGAGAGTGGGGGATAAACCGACGATCCGCGCGAAACTGCGGTTGAACTGGGAGAGCGACTGATAGCCGATCATGAACGCGATCTCAGAAATGCGTGCTTCGGGTTTGAGCAGCTCGCGCTTCGCCCAGTCGATGCGGCAGCGGTTCACGTAATCGGTCAGCGTCAGGCCTGCGGAGTCCTTGAAAAGGCGGCAGAAGTGGGACTCGCTGAGTCCGGCCTGGCGGGCCACGAGACCAAGCGGCAGCGGTTGGTCCAGATGGGCGTGGATGTATTTGCGGGCTTTCGCGATGGCTGCGGGTTCGCTGCCGTCCTCGATGATGGCGAGAGAATCGGCGTGATCGCTGAGCTGCTCAGCGAAACTCTGAAGCAGGGTGACCATGCTTTGGTAGCGCAGCGGCTCCACGAAGCGTGTTTGGAGATATGCCTGCTTGAGCGACTCCCGCGTGGACTTGTCTATAGTTTTCCGGCCGATGGTGCCGAGCATTTTGTCAAACTGCTCTTCCGAAGGTGTTTGGCTGAAGACCTGGCCGGTTTTCAGATATCCGATGACGGAGGCCCCCATCTTGACCGGCACCGCAGTCGCGCAGAGACCGGCGAAACAATGGCAGGTGGAGGGGCCGTTCACCTCCGCTTCCTTCATCAGGCGGCGGTTGGTATCGAT
>CANBTO010000411.1 GCA_947372405.1 Verrucomicrobiaceae bacterium | reverse complement strand
TCAATCAGGTTGTTATAACTTCGGAGCCACAGGCTTGATCGGTGCCATCTGGCCACTGATGTAGCCGTGAACCTTGGTCTTGCGTTTGTAGATGGTATCACCGCAGGCGATGAACAACTCGCCGAGATCCTTGCCGCCGAAGCAGACGTCGTGGGGCTGCTGTGGTGTGGAGATGATAAAGTTCACCCGGCCGGCCTGGTCGCAGACCTGGATGCCCAATGTGGTGGCAACATAGAGGCGGCCTTCGGTATCCACGCAGAGGCCTTTCGCGCCCACCCGGCCCATCGCATCCGGTTCGAGTTTGCCAAATGGCTGTGAATTCGTAAGTCCTTCGACCATTTTCGGCTTGGCGTTCTCCTGGGTTTCGAACGGATCCGTTACAGGGAATTTAGGAACATTGCCAAGTTTCACTGAATGAACCACATCGCTGCGACGGCAAACGGCATAAATGGTGGTTTGGTCCGGAGATGCGCAGAGAGCTTTGATGGTGTTGTCGCGGACCTCCACGAATATGCCTGGCCAAGCTTCCGTTTCATCCAAAAATCTCAAGCCGCCACCAACATCTCCGAAAGCAAAGGGATCAGGCGGCACCTCGGAATCATACGAGTCGTTAGGAAACGCCCCGATCATCCTTCCGTGATACAGGCATATGAACGTATGGTAGCCATCGATCTCGTTATTGTCCTCAACCCCGGAATCGATGTTCCAGGTTCGTAGATACAAACCACTTTCAAATCCGTCGGTGAGCGTCGCGAGTTTTCCGGAAGGCATCATGCCCAAGGCGTAACCGTTACGAGCCCCTCGGGGTGAAACTGGAAGGAGCGACCAGATTTGATTATTGGACAGCGACCACACATGATGTCCGTCTTCCGTTAGAATCAAGATCGCGCCATCCAACTTGGCAGCAAGATGTTCTGTTTTGCTTGACGTGCGGTCCTTTTCGTCCTTGGGCAAAGGGATGAGTTCCCACTTACCATCCCCAAGCACCTCGTACCCCCGCCATTTCGAATCTCCCCGCGGGTTCACCTTGATCTCCTTCGCAGTGGCGTAATCCCGCCACAGCCGCCTCATTACATCAGGGAAGATGGCGGTGGCTTGTTTCTGGTTGTGGCCGCCGGTTCCCCAGGTGTGGTTCACGTCGTAACCAGCCCAGGTCAGCGAGCGTTCCATCATCTGGTTGGCCATCCACCAGTCGCCGCAGTAGAGGTTGTTGTCCTGCTCGCCGCTTTGGAGATAGACGCGCAAAGGCTTGGGTTCGGTTTTTCTAACGAGAACCGGCAGTTGATCGGCACCGCGGATGCCGACGTAGGTGCCCACTCCGCTGAAGACGCGCCGGAAGCGGTCGGGCCGGTGCCATGCGGCCATGAAGGCGCAGATGCCGCCGCTGCTGTTGCCGCAGATCGCGGCGTCATTGGGATCGGTGCTCAGCTTGATGCCGTGCTTCGCTTCGATCGCGGGCAGGAACTCGTCGATGAGAAACTTCGAGTAGGTGTCGGTGACGCTGTCGTATTCGTAGCTGCGGTTGAAGCGCGGCAGGGCGTTTTCATTCGCGGCAGGCACGACGCCCGGTTTGATGAAAACGCCGACGAGTTGCGGGATGTCCTTCTTCGCGATCAGGTTGTCGAAAACGACGGGAGCATTGTAGAGGACGCCGTCCTGGAAGACCATGAAGGGAGCGGGCTTGGATTTATCAAAACCCACGGGCAGATAGATCTGATAGTCGCGCTCGGTGCCAGGGAAGACACTTTTTTCCCCTGCGCCAAAGGTGCCTTTGACGAGTTCACCCTTGGGTACGCCTTCCTGGGCCACGGAGTCAGGATGCGGTGGATAGGATTCTTCCGCACGGAGAAGGCCATTCGTAAGGACGATGGCGGGGATGAGGAAGATCGTGAAAAAGTTCATGGCTGTTGGGGAATGTTTGGCCCGGGCTGAGGCACATTCAACGGTTACCCGGTCATGCGTCGTTCAGAATACCGGGCCGTTTCACGGTGACAATGATTTTGCATGCGCGATGGCATTCCGTTTCAGGGACCACCATCTTTTGCGGCCTCGACACCCTGTGTTTCCCCTGCTAGAATTTCAGCAAAGGTCGATTCCCAGCTTTTATCGATTCCCCCGCCCCATGTCCGTCGAATTCAAAGACTACTACGCCATCCTCGGAGTTCCGCGTGACGCGAGCCCGGAGGACATCAAGAAGGCCTTCCGCAAGCTGGCACGCAAGCATCACCCGGATGTCGCCAAGGACAAAAAGGGAGCGGAGGAGAAGTTCAAGGAGATCAACGAGGCCAACGAAGTGCTCGGCGATCCGGAGAAGCGCAGGAAATACGACCAACTCGGCATGGATTGGGACCAACCCCACGCCGGGCGGCAAGGGCCGTCCGGCGCGCATGCGCATGAGTTCAACTTCGGCGGCACCGGTTTCAGCGACTTCTTCGAGCAATACTTCAGCGGTGCCAGCCGCTATGGTTTCCCGGAAGAAATGCACGCCGGGCCCAGGGCCGGAACGCGCAAACACCGAGGCGGCGACATCGAGGGCGATATCCTCGTCACGCTCGAGGAAGCCATGCATGGTGCGGTCCGCCCGATCTCACTGCAAATGGCCGATCCCCGGACGGGACAAGTGGCAACGCACACGTTCCAAGTCCGCATCCCGCCGGGCATCACCAATGGCAAGCGCATCCGTGTCTCCGGCCAAGGCGAACCGGGATCCGGCGGCGGCGAGGCCGGCGATCTCTATCTGCGTGTCCGCCACGCATCGCACCCGGATTTCCATACCGAGGGCGCGGATGTTTTCCACGAACTTGAAATCGCACCATGGGAAGCCGTGCTTGGAGCGGATGTCTCGGTGCCCACGCTCGACGGCAGCGTGAAGCTGCGCATCCCGCCGGGCAGCTCCAACGGCCAGCAGATGCGCGTCCGCGGCAGAGGCCTGCCCATCGGCAAGACCGGCACGCGCGGTGACTTCCACGCCGTTCTAACCGTCCAGCTTCCGGAGAAACCGAACGACGAGGAACGCGCCCTGTGGGAGAAACTCCGCGAGGTTTCCCGCTTCAACCCACGCAACCCTTCAAACCCATGAACCTGCCGCTATACGAGCCCGACGAGCAGGCGACCTACACGCTCGATGTCGTCGCGAAGATCACCGGGATCTCCTCGCAGACGATCCTCCACTATCAGGAAACCGGACTCATCCGCCCCGCCGCCTACGATGATGAAACGGTTAGATTACTGCGCCGCATCGAGCACCTGCAAAGCACGTTCGGCGTGAACGAGGAGGGCCTGCGGCTGATCCTGCACCTGCTGGACGAACTCGACAGGCTGCGGGCGGGACGGTGAAACAAGAGATTTTTCGCCATGCGCTGATAGAGATATGTCCGGATGAGGTGATCGCTTTTCCGACGTCTTCACACAAAACGACAAGACATTGTTCGTCAATCCGCTAGCGTCACGTTGCTCAGCAGTGCAAAGAGAGGTTCGTTGATGTAGAAGTTTGTTTTGCCGATCTTCCGCTTCGTCACGAAACCTTCTTCCGCCAACCGGTCAAGATACTTTGCCGCCGTAATACGGGACACACGCAGCTCTTTCTCCACGAATTCAATCTTCGTATAGGGGTAGCGGAAAAGATTATTCAGCAAATCCTGACTGTAGAGCTTGGGCAGGCGCTCGCGCATCCGGTGTTTCGTAGCCATCATCAGATCACGCAATGACTTCACCAAACGGATCGCGCTGCGCGAAGTCAACGCAACACCTTGCAGCAGATAGAGGCACCAGTCCGCCCAGAGGTTCTCATCACGCACGGTTTGCAGCAGGCGGTAGTATTCCACCTTCGTCGTCGTGATGTAGCGGCTCAGGTAAAGCACCGGAACTTCCAGCAGACCGTCGCGTTGCAGCGTCAACAAATTCAGTATACGTCCGGTGCGGCCATTCCCGTCGTAGAAAGGATGAATGCTTTCGAACTGATGATGTGCGATGGCCATGCGCAGCAGCGGATCGAGACCGTCATCGGCATGGATGAAATCGATCAAATTCCCCATCAAACTCTCCACTTCCTCCGCATCCTGCGGGGGCTCATAGATCACTCTGCCGGTCGATTCGTTTTTCAAAACCGTGCCGGGCAGCTTGCGCAATCCCGCCCGGTTCCGCTCCAACTCGGCCTGCACGGCCAGCAAGGTTTCAAGCCGGATCAAGCCGCTGGCACGCACGGCCTCGTATCCCGTCCTCAGCGCGGAGACGTAGTGCCGCACCTCTTTGGCAGCGGGTGTCACCGCCGCATCCGCCTGCGAGGCAAAGAGCTGGTCATGGGTGGTGATGATGTTCTCAATTTCCGAGCTGTCCTTCGCCTCTTGAATGCCCAGCGTCCCCAGTAAAATCCCCTGATTCGGCAGGGATTCGCACAAGCCTTTCAACTCCGCCAGATGCCGATGCGCTTCCGTCAGCGCCGCCCATACCTCGCGGGTTTCCAGTGAGGCCAAGGAAACAAGTGGCAGTGGGTGGAGCTTGCTCATGCTAAGAAAAGAGGCATTTCCTTATCACGTCACTCTCATCATGTAAAGAATGTATCCGTTTTCTATACACGAGAGCCATCGACATGTCGAAAAACCGACGGCCAGGAGTCAAATAACGACTTCATCTGAATCCGAATTGATGGCCGCCGCACTCCGGATCATGGTGACTGCACATGCTAGCCGAGCAGCTCCCTTTCCTCACGCTGGCCATTCTGGCGGTGGCATTCCTGTATTCCTGCGTGGGACATGCCGGGGCGTCCGGTTACATCGCGGTGATGACGCTCTTCAGCCTCGCCCCCGCTGACATCAAGCCGACGGCGCTGGCGCTGAACATCCTCGTTTCGATCATCGCCACCTGGCAGTTCTGGCGGGCTGGGCATTTCTTATGGAAGCTGTTCTGGCCCTTCGCGCTGCTGGCCGTACCGATGGCTTTTGCGGGCGGTTACCTGAATGTGCCCGCGCATGTGTTCAAGTTGCTGGTGGGCGTGGTGCTGGTGTTTTCGGCCGCGCGTTTCATCTGGAAACCCGCCGAGGACATCGTGACCGGCGAGCCATCGAAACCGGTGGCCATCGGGCTTGGCGCGGGTCTCGGGCTGCTCTCCGGTCTCACAGGAACCGGCGGCGGGATTTTCCTGACACCGCTGCTGCTCCTGATGCGCTGGGCCCGGGCGAAACAGGCTGCGGCGGTGTCCGCGTTGTTCATCCTGGTGAACTCGGCGGCCGGGTTGATGGGAAACCTGGGTGCGAC